>DASQNO010000013.1:0-16356 GCA_035644935.1 Sphingomonadaceae bacterium | reverse complement strand
GGCCGCACCGTCATTCACGTGCTGGCGGACAGCGACCCGGGCGCCGGCTTCGCCGCCGTGCAGGGCGGGCTGGAGGACGTCTACTTCGCGACGCTGGCGCAATCGCGTCGCGCCCCGGCGGCGTTGGCCGCCTAGATGTTCTCCCAGATCGCTCGCTTCGAATTCGGGTACCAGACCCGCAACCCCGTCTTCTGGGTCGCGTCGATCCTGTTCTTCCTGCTCGCGTTCGGGTCGATCGCCAGCGACAACATCCAGCTCGGCGCCGGCGGCAACGTGCTCGCCAACAGCCCCTACGCGACCTCCTTCGCGCACCTGTTCCTGTCCCTGTTCTACATGTTCGTGACCACCGCCTTCGTCGCCAACGTCGTCGTGCGCGACGACGACACGAAGTTCGGGCCCATCGTCCGCTCAACGCGCATCACCAAGTTCCAGTATCTGTTCGGCCGCTTCGCGGGCGCGTTCGCCGCCGCCGCGCTGGCGTTCCTGGCCGTGCCGCTCGGCCTGCTGGTCGGCTCAGGCATGCCGTGGCTCGACAAGGAGACGATCGGCCCCGTGCCCTTCGCCGCCTACGCCTTCGCTTACGCCGTGCTGTCGCTGCCCGTGATCTTCCTGACCTCCGCGATCTTCTTTGCGCTGGCGACCGCGACGCGGTCGATGATGACGACCTATGTCGGGCTGATCGTCTTTCTGGTCCTGTTCTTCGTCACCAGCAACGCGCTGAGCGACCGTCCCGACCTCGAAACGCTGCGCGCGCTTATCGATCCGTTCGCACTGGAGGCCTTCACGCAGGCGACCCGCTACTGGACCGCCGCCGAACGCAACGTGCGCCTCGTCCCCATGGCCGATCTTCTGCTCTGGAACCGCCTGCTCTGGCTCGGCCTGTCGTTCGCTTTCCTGGCGCTCGCCTACGCGCTCTATCGCTTCGCCGATCAGGGCATGTCCAAGCGGCAGCAGCGCCGGCAGCGGCTCGCGGATCAGGTCGCCGCCGCGCCTCCGGTCACGAGCTCGGCCCGTCTTCCCGACGCGACGGCCGGCGGCGCCGCGCGGGCGCAATTGTGGAGCCGCACCCGGCTGGAGATCGGGCAGATCGTCCGCAGCCCGGCCTTCTTCGTCCTGCTCGGCCTCGGGCTGGTGATGACGATCAGCGCGATCTGGAGCGACGGCGGCATGTACGGCACGCCCACCATCCCCGTGACCCGCGCCACCATTCAAATGTTGGGGGTGTTCGGCATCATCCCGCTGATCGTCGCGATCTATTACGCCGGCGAACTCGTCTGGCGCGAACGCGACCGCAAGGTTCACGAACTGATCGATGCGACGGCGCTGCCGAACTGGGCCTATCTCGTGCCGAAGATCCTGGGGCTGACGCTGGTGCTCGTCGCCATGCTCGTGGTCAGCGTCCTGACCGCGATCCTGGTGCAGCTCGCCAAGGGCTACACCGACATCGAACCAGGCAAGTACGTCCTGTGGTACCTTCTGCCCAATGTCGCCTCGATGTTCCTGATCGCGGTGCTGGCCATCTTCGTTCAGGCGCTGTCCCCCAGCAAATATGTCGGCTGGGGCATGATGGTCGTCTACCTTGTCGTGCAGATCGTCGCGGATCGCATGGGCTTTCAGCACAAGCTCTACGACTATGGCGGCGCGCCGATCATCCAGTATTCGGACATGAACGGCGCCGGCGGGTTCTGGCAGGGACAGTTGTGGTTCCGGCTCTACTGGTTCGCGATCGCCATCGTCATGCTGGTCGTGGTCCACCTTCTGTGGCGGCGCGGCACCGAAACGCGGTTCCGGCCTCGGCTGAAGCGCGGCCTTGCGCGCCTGAAGGGAACGCCCGGCGTCATCGCCGGCGTCTCGCTCGCCGTCGCGGCGGTCACCGGTGGCTGGATCTTCTACAACACCAACGTGCTCAACGAATACCGCACGAGCGACTACCGGGAGAAATGGTCCGCCAACTACGAGAAGCTCTACCTCAAGTACGAAACGCTTCCCCAGCCCAACGTCGTCGAGGTAAAGCTGAACGTCGCTCTCTACCCGCAGGAAACCCGCGCCGTGACGCGCGGCCGTTATCTGCTGCGCAATCTCACCAATCAGCCGATCCGCGACGTCCACGTCCGCGAGACCGACGAGGAGACCAAGCTCGTCCGCCTCGATCTGCAGGGCGGCCGGCTGGTCAGCGAGGACGAGGAGCACGGCTACCGCATCTTCCGCCTCGCCGCGCCCATGGCGCCGGGCGACACGCGCACGCTCGACTTCGAAACGCTTCGCCAAAGCCGAGGCTTCCGGAACTCGGGCGGCGACATCGAGCTGGTTCGCAACGGCACGTTTCTCAGCAACTTCGCGCTCGCCCCCGCCATCGGCATGGATCGAGGCGTGTTGCTCGGCGACCGCACGAAGCGGCGTGAATACGGGCTGCCCGCCGAACTGCGCGTCGCCAAGCTGGAGGACCTGTCCGCCACCGCCAAACCCTATTTCGGCGGGTGGACGACGTCGGACGTGACGGTTTCCACCAGCGCCGACCAGACCCCGCTGGCACCAGGCGCCAAGGTGTCGGACGTAACGCAGGGCGGCCGCCGCACCGCGCGCTTCGTCGCTGGCGCGCCCATCCACAACTTCTTCTCGATCCAGTCCGCGCGCTACGCAGAAAAGCGCGTCGCCCATGATGGCGTCGATGTCGCGGTCTACTATCACCCGGACCACGCGTGGAACGTCGACCGCATGCTGCGCGCGATGACCACCTCGCTGGACTACTACAAGGCGAACTTCGGGCCCTATCAGTTCCCCTACGCCCGCATCATCGAATTTCCGGGTTATCGCACGTTCGCGCAGGCGTTCGCGGGGACCATGCCCTATTCGGAAAGCATCGGCTTCGTCGCCGACAACAGCAATCCGGAGAAGATCGACTATCTGACCTACGTCACCGCGCACGAACTGGCGCACCAATATTGGGCGCACCAGGTGATCGGCGCGAACATGCAGGGCGCGACGTCTCTGTCGGAAACGCTGTCGCAATATTCCGCGCTGATGGTGATGAAGAAGCTGGAGGGTCCCGACAAGATCCGCCGCTTCCTCAAATTCGAACTGGATGGCTATCTGCGCGCCCGCGGCAGCGAGGCGATCGAGGAGCAGCCGCTCGGCCGCGTCGAGAACCAGCAGTACATCCACTACAACAAGGGCAGCGTCGCGATGTACCTCCTCCAGGACCGCCTGGGCGAGGCCGCGGTCAACCGGGCGCTGGCCCGCCTTGTCGAACGCTTCAAGTTCAAGGGCGCGCCCTTCCCCCGGTCCACGGACCTCGTCGACGAACTGCGCAAGGAAGCGAAGACACCGCAGGATCAGCAGCTGATCACCGACCTGTTCGAAAAGATCACGATCTACGACCTGAAGGTCAACGCGCCGACCGCGGTTCGGCGTCCCGACGGCAAGTGGGCGGTGACGGTCCCGGTCGAGGCGCGGAAGTTCTACGCGGACGGCAAGGGCGTCGAGACGGCGACGCCGCTGGCCGAGCCGATCTTCGTGGGGCTCTTCACTGCCGAACCCGGGCGCGGAGCGTTCGACAGCAAGAACGTCATCCGCATGGAGCGCCAGCCGATCCGCAGCGGCAAGCAGGTGCTGCGCTTCGTCACCGACCGCAAGCCGACGCACGCGGGGGTCGATCCGTACAACTTCCACGTCGACAGAAACTCGGGCGACAACGTGCGGCCGGTCGGTTGAAGGTACCTAAGCGTACCCCGGCGTAGGCCGGGGTCCAGTCGTGCCGATCGTGTCACTGGACCCCGGCCTACGCCGGGGTACAACCCAACCAGCGTATAGCCCGTGTCAACCTACCACCACCTGCTGCTCGATCGTTCCAAAGATCGGATGCCCCTGCCCGTCGTCCATCCAGATGCGCACGGTGTCTCCGCTCTTCAGGAACTCGGTCCGCGCCGCGCCGCCGACGATGGTTTCCACCGTCCGCACTTCCGCGATGCAGCTGTATCCGCGCCCGCCGTCCGCAATCGGCTTGCCCGGCCCGCCGTCCTCGCCGCGATTGGAAACGGTACCTGATCCCACGATCGTTCCCGCACCCAGGTTGCGCGTTTTGGCAAGGTGCGCCACCAGCGTTCCGAAATCGAACGTCATGTCGACGCCCGCGTCGGCGCGGCCGAACGGCTCCCCGTTCACATCCACCTTCAACACGCCATGAAGCTTTCCGTCCCGCCATTGATCGCCAAGCTCGTCGGGCGTGACGAAGACGGGCGACAGGGCGCTGGCGGGCTTGGACTGAACGAACCCGAAGCCCTTGGCGAGTTCGGCCGGGATCAGGTTGCGCAGGCTGACGTCGTTGACGAGCCCGATCAGCTTGACACCCTCCAACGCCTCGTCCCGTGAAGCGCCGCGCGCGATGTCGCCCGTGACCACCACGACCTCCGCCTCCAGGTCGCACCCCCACGCCTCGTCGGCTAGCGGGATGGGGTCGCGGGGTCCCAGCATCTCGTCGGACGCGCCCTGATACATCAGCGGGTCGGTCCAGAAGCCTTCCGGCATTTCGGCCCCCCGCGCCTGCCTGACGAGCGCGACGTGGTTCACGTACGCCGACCCGTCCGCCCACTGATAAGCCCGCGGCAACGGCGCGGCGGCGGTGCGCTCGTGAAAGCGCATCATCGGAATGGTCTCGTGCGACAAGTCGACGCTCAGCAGCTCCAGCAGCGGCGCGATCCGCTCCCAATCGTCCAGCGCCGCCTGCAGCGTCGGCGCCAGATGCCCCGCGTCCGCGCACCAGGCGAGGTCGCGGCTGACCACGACGAGGCGGCCGTCGCGGCCGGATTTAAGCGATCCGAGTTTCATCCTGTTCTACCCCGTCATCCCGGCGAAAGCCGGGACCCAAGTACACGGAAGCTCGCGGAAAACTAGCGATCTTGGCTCCCGGCTTTCGCCGGGATGACGAGTTAGCTAAGCAACCCCGAACCAGCATCGCGAGGCCCCCATGCGCATCATCGATCATTTCATCGCCGGCGGCGGCGGTTCCGCCCCGACGCGCTTCTCCGACGTGTTCGACCCGAACCAGGGCGGCGTTCAGGCGCGCGTCGGCCTCGGCACTGCCGCCGACCTCGAACGCGCAATGGCCCGTGCCCGGGAGGCGCAGCCGGCCTGGGTCGCAACCAACCCGCAGCGCCGCGCCCGCGTCATGTTCGCCTTCCGCGAACTCATCAATACGCACATGGAGGAGCTCGCGCACACGCTGTCCTCCGAACATGGCAAGGTCATCGCCGACGCGCGCGGCGACATCCAGCGCGGATTGGAAGTGGTCGAGTTCGCGTGCGGCATCCCGCATGCGTTGAAGGGCGAATACACGATGGGCGCCGGCCCCGGCATCGACGTCTTCTCGATGCGCCAGCCGCTGGGCATCGTCGCCGGCATCACGCCGTTCAACTTCCCCGCGATGATCCCCATGTGGATGTTCGGCGTCGCCATCGCCTGCGGCAACGCGTTCATTCTGAAGCCCTCGGAGCGCGACCCTTCCGTCCCCGTCCGCCTCGCCGAACTGATGCTGGAGGCCGGCGCGCCCGAGGGCATCCTGCAGGTCGTGCACGGCGACAAGGAAATGGTCGACGCGATCCTCGACCATGACGACATCCGCGCGATCAGCTTCGTCGGCTCCTCCGACATTGCCCACTATATTTATCAGCGCGGCGCGGAGAACGGCAAGCGCGTGCAGGCGTTCGGCGGCGCCAAGAACCACGGCATCGTCATGCCCGACGCCGACCTCGATCAGGTGGTGGGCGACCTCGCCGGCGCCGCCTTCGGTTCGGCGGGCGAGCGCTGCATGGCGCTTCCTGTTGTCGTGCCGGTCGGCGAGAAGACCGCCGACGCCTTGCGCGAAAAACTTCTCCCCGCGATCAGCGCCTTGCGCGTTGGCATTTCGACGGACTCCGAGGCGCATTACGGCCCTGTTGTCACCGCCGCCCACCGGGACCGCATCGAAAGCTACATCCAGATGGGCGTCGACGAAGGCGCGGAACTCGTTGTCGATGGCCGAGGCTTCAAGCTGCAGGGGCATGAGGAAGGCTTTTTCATTGGCCCGACCCTGTTCGATCGCGTGACGCCGCAGATGCGCTCGTATCAGGAGGAGATCTTCGGCCCCGTCCTGCAGATCGTCCGCGCCGACAGCTTCGAGGAAGCGGTGCGCTTGCCCAGCGAGCACCAGTACGGCAACGGCGTGGCTTTGTTCACCCGCAACGGTCACGCCGCGCGCGAGTTCGCGCACCGGGTGAACGTCGGCATGGTGGGCATCAACGTCCCCATCCCCGTCCCCGTCGCCTACCACACGTTCGGCGGCTGGAAGCGGTCGGGCTTCGGCGACATCAACCAGCACGGCATGGAAGGCGTGCGCTTCTGGACCAAGACCAAGACGGTGACGCAACGCTTTCCGGACGGCGCGGCGACGGGCGACGAGAACGCGTTCGTCATTCCCACGATGGGGTGATGGCGCGCGCGCTCGACATGACTGGCTTCTGGATCGGCGAGTATCGCTACCGCTGGACGGGCATGCCCGCCGTTCCCTTTTTCGCGAACTTGGAAGAAGCGGCCTCGGCGCTGACCGGCACGATCGATGAGCCCAACATGGTCGGCGCATCCTCCGCCCGCCTGTCGTCCTTCATCCAGGGTCGCCGAAACGATCTCTCCGTGGAGTTCGCCAAGGTCTATGACGGCGCCAGCGACATGGCGCACCGCGTCGACTACCGCGGAACGCTGAGCGCCGACGGCCTGACGCCGTCCGGCGCGTGGTTCCTCGAAGGCGACACCGGCGCGTTCCGCATGACACGCGAAGCCGTGGAGGAAGTGGAGCAAGAAGCCGAAGCCGACGAGGTCGACATGCGTACACCCTCACTTGTGGAGCACCGCCGATGACCCACGCCGCCTGGCTTCTCCTGCTCATGTTCGCCTGCCTGACGGGCTGCGCGACCACCCCGACTGCGCCCGTCAAGCGCATCGCGATCACATTCGACGATGTCCCCCGCGCCCGCGGCGCCTTCTTCACCCCGGACGAGCGCACGGCGAAGCTGATCGCGGCGTTGAAGCAGGCGCGCGTGCGGCAGGCGGCGTTCTTCGTCACGCCGGGTTACCTCGACACGACCGACGGCGCGGGCGGGGAGGCGCGCATCGCGGCCTACGCCGCCGCGGGCCACGTCCTCGCGAACCACAGCTTCGGCCACCGCGCGCTCTCCGCCGTCCCGGCCGCCGACTACATCGCCGACATCGACCGCGCCGAGGCATGGCTGAAGGATCGCAAGAACCGCCGCGCCTGGTTCCGCTTCCCTTATTTGAACGAGGGCCGCACGGACAAGGCCAAGCGCGACGCGGTGCGCGCGGCGCTGGCGGCCCGGGGCTTGCGCAACGGCTACGTCACCGTCGACGCCTACGACTGGAACTTCGACGCCTTGACGACCAAGGCCGTGCGCGCCGGCAAGCCCGTGAACATGCCCGCGCTGCGCGACCTGTTCGTGGGGCTGACGGTGGAGGCGGCCGAGTTCAACGACGACCTCGCCCGCCGCACGATCGGCCGCTCCCCCGCGCATGTGCTGCTGCTGCATGAAACCGACCTCGTCGCGATGTTCATGCCCGATCTCGTCGCCGCCTTGCGCAAGGCGGGCTGGACGATCGTCACCGCCGACGAGGCCTTTGCCGACCCGCTCGGCCGCGAAATGCCCGACGTTCCCTCTGCGCAAGGCACGCTGACCGAGGCGCTGGCCTGGCAGAAAGGCATTCCAGCCCCGCGCTGGCACGAGCGCAGCACGCCTCGCGTCGCCGATCCGCTGTTCGCCGCGCGCGTGCTGGGGGAAGCGCCGCTCGCGCCCCAGTAGCATGGAGCGACAGCGAACCTCCTCCGCCTCGCCCTACGAGGCCGCGATCGGCTTCTCCCGCGCGCTTCGCGTCGGCGACCGCATCCTCGTCTCGGGAACCGCACCCGTCGAACCGGACGGGTCGAGCACGCCCGGCGACGCAGAGGCGCAGGCCGAGCGCTGTTTCGCCATCATCGTCGCCGCGATCGAACAGCTTGATGGCGGGGCCGAAGACGTTGTGCGAACGCGCATCTACCTCACGGAGCCCGCCGACGCCGGCGCGGTCGGCCGCGCGCACGCCCGCTGGTTCGCTGATGTCGGCCCCCCCGCCACCATGCTGGTCGTCGCCGCCCTCCTCCGACCCGAATGGCGGGTGGAGATCGAGGCAGAGGCGGTGGTGCGGTGACTTGTGTCACGGAGAGGCGAAGGTATATCTAGAGGATATCCACGGCTGGAGAGATCGGGTGAAGGTACAAGTCGGGCGGTGGGGCAATAGCCTTGCCGTACGCCTCCCCAGGGCGTTCGTTGAGCGGTTCGGCATCGAAGTCGGTCGGGAACTCGACTTCGGCGCGCTTGAAGCAGCGCTGGAAGCTGAGCGCAATGAAGAGGCCGAGCGGCAACGCAAGCGCGAAGAGGCGCTTGAACGAATCAGGCAGACGCGCTGGCCCTTGCCGCCCGATTGGAAGTTCGACCGTGATGAGGCAAACTGGCGCCCAGCGATGGATCGTTGGTAACGCTCGACAGCAACATCGCTGTTTATGCCTTTAGCGACGCCGGCGGTAAGACACAGGTTGCCGGTGACATCCTCGCGTGCGCGGCTTTCGTGAGCGTTCAAGTGCTGAACGAATTCGCCAACGTCAGCTTTCGCAAGCAGGGCAAGAAGTGGCCGGAGATCGCCGGCAAGCTTGCAGACCTCCGCGCGACGGTGCCGGTCCTGCCAATCAACGAGGCCGCCAACGCAGACGCTGCCCGCATCGCCGAGCGTTATCAGCTCTCATTTTACGACTCGCTGATGCTCGCCGTCGCCTTGTCGGGCGGCGCACGAACCATCTACAGCGAGGACATGCAGCACGGAATGATCATCGACGACACGCTCACCATCGTGAATCCCTTCGCGCCGGGAGCCTTTGCGTGACCCAGTTCGCACTCACCGAAGACCAGCTCGCGATCCAGGAAATGGCGCAGCGCTTCACCGCCGACGCCCTCACCCCCCACGCCGCGGAATGGGACGAGAAGCATATCTTCCCGCGCGACACGATCCGCGCCGCCGCCGAACTCGGCTTCGGCGCGATCTACGTCAGCGAGGAGAGCGGCGGCATCGGCCTCGGCCGGTTGGAGGCGGCGCTGATCATGGAGGCGATGGCCTATGGCGATCCGTCGACGTCCGCGTTCATCTCGATCCACAACATGGCGGCCTGGATGATCGACCGCTACGGCTCGGCGACCGTCAAGGCCAAGTACCTGCCCGACATGGTGACCTGCGAGCGCCTGGGCAGCTACTGCCTGACCGAGCCCGGCTCGGGTTCCGACGCCTCCGCGCTCAAGACGCGCGCGGTGCTGGACGGCGACCATTATGTCGTCTCCGGCTCCAAGGCGTTCATCTCGGGCGGCGGCGAGAACGAGATCTACGTCACCATGGTGCGCACCGGCGAGGACGGCCCGCGCGGCATCACCGCGCTCGTCATCGAAAAGGACATGCCGGGCGTCACCTTCGGCGCACTTGAGAAAAAGCTCGGCTGGCACTCGCAGCCCACCGCGCAGGTCAATTTCGACGAAGTTCGCGTGCCGGTCGAAAACCGCGTTGGCGCGGAGGGCGAGGGTTTCCGCATCGCCATGACCGGGCTCGACGGCGGCCGCCTCAACATCGGCGCCTGCTCGCTCGGCGGCGCGCAGCGTTGTCTCGACGAATCCATCGCCTACACCAAGGAGCGCAAACAGTTCGGCAACGCCATCGCCGATTATCAGAACACGCAGTTCACGCTCGCCGACATGGAGACCGAGCTGCAGGCCGCGCGCATGCTGCTCTACGCGGCGGCGGTGAAGGTGACGGAGAACGCCCCCGACAGGACGCGCTTCGCCGCCATGGCCAAGCGGCTCGCCACCGACACCGGCTCCGCCGTCGTCGATCGCGCACTGCAACTGCACGGCGGCTACGGCTATCTCCAGGACTATCCGATCGAACGCTTCTGGCGCGACCTGCGCGTCCATTCGATCCTGGAAGGCACCAACCAGATCATGCGCGTCATCATCTCGCGCGACATGCTGCGGCAATAGTTGTCACGCGGGAACCGTCATCCCGGCGAAGGCCGGGACCCAAGATCGCGATCTGGGTCGGCAGGTGACGGACTCCTCGCTATGTCCTCAATGTTCCCTGTTCTTGGGTCCCGGCTTTCGCCGGGATGACGAGGTAAGTTAGCGTGACAGACGACATCATCTTCACCCGCGAAGCCCGCGCTGCCCGCATCCGCCTGAACCGCCCGAAGGCGATCCACGCGCTCACCCATGACATGTGCGGCGCGATGCTCGCCAAGCTCGCCGAATGGCGCAGCGATCCCGAAATCGAGATCATCCTCCTCGACCATGCCGAGGGCCGCGGCTTCTGCGCCGGCGGCGACGTCCGCGCCATCGCGGAAAGCGGCGCTGGCGACGGGTCGGCGGCGCGCGCTTTCTTTCACGAGGAATATCGCCTCAACCACCTGCTCTTCACCTACGCCAAACCGGTTGTCGCGTTCACCGACGGCATCGTCATGGGCGGCGGCGTCGGCATTTCGCAGCCGGCGAAGTACCGCGTCGCGACGGAGAATACGCGTTTCGCCATGCCCGAGACCGCCTTGGGTCTGTTCCCGGACGTCGGCGGCGGCTGGTACCTGTCGCGGCTGGAAGGGCGCGCAGGTCAATTCCTGGCGCTGACCGGCGCGCGGCTGGACGGGGCCGAGTGCCTCTATCTGGGCCTCGCAACGCACTACATCCCGTCCGAGGCGCTGGAAGACGTCAAGACACGCATCCTCGATCAGCCGGACCGCGTCGAGGGCATTTTGCGCTCGGCCTCCGTGACGCCGCCGCCCGCCAAGATCGCCGAGAACCAGGTGCTGCTCAACAAGCTGTTCGCGTCCGACACGCTGGAGGACATATTGGAGGCGCTGGAGTCCGATCCCTCGCCCTGGGCCGCCAGGGAGCGCGACACGATCGGGACGAAGAGCCCTCTCTCGCTCAAGGTCTCGCTGCGCCTGCTGAAAGAGGGCAAGCGGATGAACGACTTCGCGGACGAGATGCGCATGGAATATGCGGTCGGCACGCATGTCGTGCAGCGCCACGACTTCGCCGAAGGGGTTCGCGCCGTGCTGGTCGACAAGGACAATGCGCCCCGCTGGCAACCCGCTACGCCGGGCGAGATCAGCGACCACCTTATCGACCAGATTTTCGCGCCGCTGCCGCAGGCAGAGCAGTGGACGCCACTGCCCTGATGATGAGCGTCCCACGTCATCCCGGCGAAAAAAGCGCTGTCCTACAGCCCCCGCTTTTGTGTAGCCCGCCCGCATGACCACGCCCCCTCTCCACCTCGCCTGTTCCGCCGGCCATACCAAACCTCACGACAATCCGTGCGGCACTGTGATCTTCATGATCTTGGGGGGCGTCGGGGCATGAAATACGAGTCGATCCTGACCGAATCGCGTGGCGCGGTGACGCTGGTCACGCTCAATCGCCCGCAGGCGCTGAACGCGCTCAACAGCGCGACCTTATCCGATCTCATCGCCGCCTTCGCCGCCTTTGACGCGGACGATACGCAGCGCTGCCTGGTTCTCACCGGTTCGGAAAAGGCGTTCGCCGCCGGCGCCGACATCAAGGAAATGCAGGACCAGGGCTTCGCCTCAATGTACGCGTCCAACTTCTTCGCCGGCTGGGAACGCGTCACCGCGACGCGCAAGCCGTGGATCGCCGCCGTGTCGGGCTTCGCGCTGGGCGGCGGGTGCGAGGTCGCGATGATGGCCGACTTCATCATCGCGGCGGACTCGGCGAAGTTCGGCCAGCCGGAGATCAAGCTCGGCGTCACGCCCGGCATGGGCGGCTCGCAGCGCCTGACCCGCGCGATCGGCAAGGCCAAGGCGATGGAAATGTGCCTGACCGGCCGGATGATCGACGCGGCGGAGGCGGAGCGCGCCGGCCTCGTCGCGCGCGTCGTCCCCGCCGCCGACCTGCTCGCCGAAGCGATGAAGACGGCGGAAGCGATCGCCGCGATGGCGCCGCTCGCGGCGATGGCCGTCAAGGAAATGGTCAACGCCGCCGACGAGATGATGCTGGCGCAGGGCATCTTGTTCGAACGCCGCCTGTTCCACGGGCTGTTCGGAACGCAGGACCAAAAGGAAGGCATGAGTGCTTTCGTCGCGAAGCGGAAGGCCGAGTGGACGGGCAGATAAGCTCCCGCTCCACCGTTCGTCCCGAGCGAAGTCGAGGGGCGTTTGATCGAAACGGGGGGCTGCGCCCTCGACTACGCTCGGGACGAACGAGCTTTGGAGAAACAGTTTGGCACAGATCGCATTTATCGGCCTCGGCAACATGGGCGGCGGCATGGCCGCGAACCTTGCCAAGGCCGGTCACCAGGTCCGCGCCTTCGACTTGAGCGAAGCCGCGCTCGCCAAGTCGGAAGCCGCGGGCTGCACCCGCGCGCCGTCCGCGGCCGACGCGGTCCGCGACGCCGAAGCGGTGGTGACCATGCTGCCAGCCGGCAAGCATGTCCGCGACGTCTACGAAGCGCAGGTCTTCGATGCCGCCAGCCCCGGCGGGATCCTTATCGACTGCTCCACCATCGACGTCGGCACCGCGCGCGAAGTCGCCGCCGCCGCCGCGGCGCGCGGGCTGCTGATGGTCGACGCCCCCGTCTCGGGCGGCATCGCCGCCGCCGAAGGGGGCACGCTGACCTTCATGGTCGGCGGCCAACCGGACGCTTTCGCGCGCGCCGAACCGATCCTCGCCCGCATGGGCAAGGCCGTGATTCACGCCGGCCCCGCGGGCGCCGGGCAGGCCGCCAAGATCTGCAACAACATGCTGCTGGGCGCCACCATGGCCGCGACGTGCGAAACGTTCGTGATGGCCAAGAAGCTCGGGCTGGACCTGCAGACCTTTTACGACATCTCGTCCAAGGCGTCGGGCCAGAGCTGGTCGATGACGAGCTACTGCCCGGTCCCCGGCGTCGGCCCCGAGACCCCCGCCGACCGCGACTACGAGGGCGGCTTTGCGGCCGCTTTGATGCTCAAGGACATGAAGCTGGCGATGGAGGCGGCGGAGAGCGCGGACGCCTACACGCCGATGGGGTCCGAGGCGGAGAAGCTCTACCAGCGCTTTGCGGACCTTGGCGGCGGCGGCCGCGATTTCTCCGCGATCATCAAGATGATCGACGACAGCTGGGTCGCCGACGGCTCCGCGCCTCCGCCCGAACCGAGCCTGCCGTCGCGCACGGGCTTTCGCCGGCGGTAGTTGATCCGTCCCCCGCTAGCCGGGGACGCAGCCGTCTGGCGGCGGCAACGCGCGGCTGGCCGTGGCGTTGGCGGGACGGGCGGCGTTGCCGTGCGCGCCGCCCCGTGCGAATCTGACATGGAATGCCGGTCATGCGGAACGTGCGGGGAAGCATGCTTGTACCTAAGCGCCTGACAAGTCAGTTCTTTGCCGCGTGCCTGTGCGCCGCGGGGCTATCCGCAGCGCCCGCGGCGGCCACCGATTGGGACAGCGTCGCCGGTTGGGATGTGTACGAGGTGGATGCGCGGCGCTGCGTCGTCGGCCGCGCTTTCGCCGAAGGACCCACCACGTTCGGCGTCATCCTGAGCCTGGACGGCGATACGCGCGTGTTCGCGACCCGCGCCGGCTGGACGATGCGCACCGGGTCCGCCGTCCCCGCCAGCATTCTTCTCGACGGGCAGACGCTGCAGTCGGGTTCCTCCGTCGGGATCGAGCAGGGGGAGAACCGCGGTTTTGTCGCGGCCGTGCCTGCGACCTTCCTCGATCGTTTCGCCACCGCCGCGCAGCTTGGCCTGGTCGCGACGCCCGGGCAGGCCGCCTATGCGCTGCGCCTGACCGGTGCTGCCGCCGGTCTGGCGCAGGGCCGTCGGTGCCTGGACAATCTGCGGGAGGAAGCCCGCTTGCGCCTTGCGACGACGTCGCGGCCGGTCGCCGGCCGGTCAACGGCCGTTGCACCGCAAGCGGCGGCCTCTGTCGGGCCAGCCGTCGTTTCGGCAGCCGCACGCACCGTGGCGAGCCCTGCGTCCCCTCGCCGGCCCAAATCGAGCTGGGTAACCGCCGAGGACTATCCGGACGCGGCTCTGCGCGCGGAGGAGGAAGGCAGCGTCACCGTGAAGCTCGCGATCAATCGCGTCGGCGAGGTCGCTGCCTGCGACGTACTCCGGTCCAGCGGCTCGTCGGCGCTGGATGAAGCCACCTGCCGCACGGTGCGCCGCCGGGCCCGCTATCAGCCCGCGAAAGACGGCGCGGGTCAGCCGGTCGATGCCGTGGACAATCATACCGTGCGCTGGACTCTGCCGCGCTGATTGGGACATCCGACGGCGCTCGGGGCTACCCAGCGCACGCAAGCTGTCGCATGGAGATGTCGTGCATCCCCTGGCGATCCTTTTGCAGCGCAACGAAAGGGTTCAACCCCGATGACGCCACCGCATTTCGTCGCGATCGGGGGCACGCTGCGCCCGGATTCGAGCACTGGTCGCGCTTTGGCCGCTGCGCTCGGCTTTGCGGAAGCGCGAGGCGCCACCACCGCCTTGCTGACCGGCCAGGCCATCAACCTTCCGCCTTATGAACCCGGCGTCGCCGATCGCGGCGATGCCGCAAACGGGTTGATCGGCGAGCTTCGGCGGGCCGACGCCGTGATCGTCGGGTCGCCCGGATATCACGGCGGCGTCTCGGGGCTCGTCAAGAACGCGCTTGATTACGTCGAGGACTTGCGCGGCGACCGCCGCTGTTATTTCGACGGCCTGCCCGTCGGCTGCATCGCCACCGGTGCCGGCTGGCAGGGCGCCGTCGCTGCCTTAGTACAGCTGCGTTCGGTTGTGCACGCGCTGCGCGGCTGGCCAACCCCCCTGGGCGTGGCGATCAACACATCGGGCCCGGACGGCGACCCGGTCGCCGACCCGGCGGTGCAAGCGCAGCTTCGGTTGGTGGTCGAGCAGCAGATGAGCTTCCTGCGATGGGATGTCGTCTTCGGGGAATGAGGGCCGCTGCCGTGTACCTGCGGCCGGTGCAGCACGACCAACGACACAAATTCACGCGGGAGGCGAGCTTTGGCGAGCGCACAGCGGACATGAAGGCGGCCAGCGCCTGGGCTGCAAGACCCGCGCCGGCAAGCCGGTGGGCGCGTCCGGCACAGCTTCGGGCCCCCTTTACCGCAACAAGCCTGCGCGGCGGGTTTGTCGTACGAGGGGTGCGCCACCAAAGACCGAGGATCGCCTGACCTTGAAAAGAGAGGGTCTGCGGCCGGTTCTGGACGCCATTCGCAACTGCTCTGGGATCGTCGCTCCTGCCCGAGAGCAAGCGCCGGTTAGCGGGTCGGGGGTTAGCTCCAACGTTGTAAGAGGCAGCCCCATGCCTCCACCATTTAGGTATCACAAGTGCGCCGCGGCTCCAGCTTGCCGCGACGGAACCGTTCTTGCGCGATGCTCAACGACTGCATGTGTGGCGGAACCCCGGTAGCGGCGAGGGATCGAGATGGATTCGCAGATCATGCAGAAGCCCGTGCGTGGTGCGCGCGATCACAGAACAGGGGATACGCTGCGACGCGCCTGGAGCCGCGCGGAACTCAAGTTCCGTTTCTACGTAGATCGCCTCTTTAACGATCCACATCTCGCAAAAACCGCACGCGAACGCCTCCGTGCACCGCAGAAACTCATGGAGTGCTTCCAGGCTGGCGGCTTGGCCGCTGTGCACGGGACCATTGCCGATCCGCACACAGAACGATGGGCTTGTAGTCGCTTCCCATAGGGAGGTCGGAAACGGCCGGGTGGAAAGTAGCAGCTTCAGCGCGCCCGCTGGCAACCGGGTCGTTCGGGTCGTTCCTGCCACCTACCAGGACCTCTTGACTTGTATTCACTCAGCCGCAGACGCTACCAAACCACGCTTACGCCGCGACCCTGGAATTGCGGAGAGCGAACCGGAATTGCGATCATTGGATCACGATTGGTGCTGGCGCCGGTAGGCGCTCGGATTGAGGCCGACCTCGCGCCGAAACAGTCGCGCCAGCGCCTGTGAGCTTTCATAGCCCACCTCCAAGGCAATCTCCGTCACCGGCAAATCGGTGCTTTCGAGCAACGCCTTCGCCCGTGCGATGCGCAGGTTCAGCTGGTAACGATGCGGAGGGACCCCGGTGGAATGCTTGAACGCCCGCGAAAAGTGGAAGGGTGACAGTCCGACCAGCGCAGCCAATCGTTCGAGGCCGACATTCTCCCCGGCATGTTCGGCAAGAAATTCGATGCAGCGCCGGATCTGCCAGGGCGCGAGCCCGCCCCTTGCCGGCGCCAGAGGCCGTTCCGCGACGACCAGC
>DASQNO010000012.1:0-17439 GCA_035644935.1 Sphingomonadaceae bacterium | reverse complement strand
CATCGCTGCTCGGGCTCGGAGGCCTATATGGGGCTCGCCCGCGAGCTGATCGGCCGTTTGCCCAAACCGGCGGCAGTGGCCGCGTGAAGGAAATCGACATGGCTGCCGAAGAGCGTGCCCCCCGCCGTCCACAGGGACTGGGCCGTGGGCTTTCTTCCTTGCTAGGTGAAGTCGTGCGAGAGGAGCCCGTCGCCGGCGATAAGGGCGGGGTGCAGCTGATCGCGATCGGCGAACTGGAGCCGCACCCGACGCAGCCGCGGCGGCACTTCGACGAGGACGCGCTGGAGGAACTGGCCGCGTCAATCGCGGCCCGCGGCCTGCTGCAGCCCATCGTCGTGCGCGAGAAGAGCGGGCGTTTCCAGATCGTCGCGGGCGAGCGCCGCTGGCGCGCGGCCAAGCGGGCGGGGCTGACGCAAGTGCCGGTTATCGTCCGGGAATTCAACGATGCCGAGACGCTGGAAGTCGCGCTGCTGGAGAACATTCAGCGGCAAGACTTGAATGCGATCGAGGAAGCTGACGGATATCGCCGGCTCATAGCCGAATACGGGCACAGCGCCGAGGCGCTCGGCCGGCTCGTCAACAAGTCGCGCAGCCACGTCGCCAATCTGCTGCGGCTGCTCGACCTGCCGGAGCCTGTGCGCGAGGCCGTGGCGCAGGGGCAGCTCAGCATGGGGCATGCGCGCGCGATCGCGACCGCCACCGATCCCGCAGCTCTGGCGCAGCAGGTGATCGCCAAGGGGCTGTCGGTGCGGCAGACGGAGGCGCTGATGCAGGAGGCGCGCCCTCCGCGGCGGACGGCGCCACGTGCGCGCGGCCGCACCGTCGAGGCGGACGCCGACATCCAGGCGCTGGAACGGCAGCTGGCCGATATTACAGGGCTGAAGGTGCGCATCACGCACGCCGCGGACGGGGGCGCGGTCAATCTCGTTTACGCGTCGCTCGATCAGCTTGACATGATCTGCAAGCGGTTGAGCGGCGAGGCGATCTAGCCGAAAGCTTCAACGACGGCGCGAGGCCACCTGCGCGATCTTGAACAGCGTCGCATCGACCGCAGTGGGTCCGACGCTCGCAGGGGCCTTGAGTGCGCGTTCGGCGTCCAGCGCGTGGCCGAGCGCGGCGGCGAGTCGCTCCGCCGACCAGCGGCCCAGCTGCCGGCCGACCGCGGCCTTGTCCTTGAAGAACAGTGACTTCCCCGCTGAGGCGAGCACGCTGTCGACCGAGTTCCCGCGCTCCACGTCGACGCGGTAGCGTGCCAGCACGAGCAGCCGCCGAATCAGCGCGCGCAGAAGCCCGACGGCCTCGGTACCGCCGCCGCCAAGCTGCGCGAGTTCCCGATCGAGGCGCGCGGGATCGCCGTCCAGCACCGCATCGACGATGTGCGCCAGGTCGCCTTCCTCCGACCCGGCGGAGAGCGCGTCGACGACGTCGGCTTCCAGTCGCGCGGGCCGGTCCGGCGCGACGTCCAGAAAAAGCGAGAACTTGTCGATTTCGAAGCGCAGGATCGCGCGATCGCCGCCGCTGGCCGTTGCCAGGCGCCGCGCGAGATCGGGTGCGATGTCCAGACCGGCGGCGCGGCCCAACTCGATCACGAGCTGATCGGCGTCGCGCCCCTCGGGCACGTAGCTGGCGAAGGCGATCGCATCCAATGCGGCCTCGACCCGGATGAGAAGCTTGGACGTCTTCTTGAGCGCGGGCGCGATCACGACGACCGGGTTGCCGCCGGCGGGTTGCTGCAACATGCCGTCGACCGCGTCGTGCAATTCATCCCCGCCCTCAACGACGATCAGCCGCTTGCCGCCGAACAGCGAAAAGGACGCGGCCTCGTCCGCGAGCTTGGCGGGATCGCCCTTGAGCATCGCGCCCGAAAGGGCCAGCCGCTCAACATCAGGGCCGAGGCTCACGCCGAGGCGCTTGAGCAGCGCGCCGGAGCCGGCGGCGTCGGGCCCATGAAGTAGGAACAGGCGATAAGCGCTCGGGGCGGCGACGGCGCGTTCGATATCGCCGCGCTTGGCCTTCACACGCGGCCGCTCAGCGCGCGGCGCGGGTGCGCGCGGCGTAAAGCGCGACGCGGGTGACGATCTGATCGGCGATCTCGGTGGACAGACGCTCCAGCGCGGTCTGTTCGGCGGCGACGGTGGCGTATTGCGAGCCGACGACGTCGATGCCGATGTCCGATCCGGCGGTCTGGTCCAGCACCACGGTTCCCAAGGCGGCGTCGACCAGCTGATAACGTGCGCGCAGCGTTCGCCGCTCGCGCGTGACGGCGTTGTCGGCGCGGATGCCGAAGCCCTCGATGCGGTCGTCCAACCGAATGTCGAGGCGGTAGCGCACGGGCGCGCCCTTGGGCAGGCGGTCCTCGATCGCGGTGCGCACCAGCCATCCGGCCTGACCCTCGATCGCGCCGACCCTGACTCCGGCCAGAGTGGAAGCCACGGCGCCGCGGCTGCCGCCGCCGTACAGCGGCTGCAGGCCGCAGCCGGAGAGCGCGAGGACGGCTGCGAGCGCAAGCGGGAGACCTGCGCGGATCACAGGACGATGTTCACGAGGCGGTCGGGGACGACGACGATCTTCCGCGGCGCGGCGTCGCCCAGCAGCTTGCGTACCTTGTCGCTGGCGAGCGCGAGGCGCTCCATTTCATCACGCGCGACGCCCTTGGCGGCGGTCACCGTGTCGCGCAGCTTGCCGTTGACCTGAAGCGCCAGCGTCACCTGATCCTCAACCAGCAGCGCGGCGTCAACCATCGGCCAGGCGGCGTCGGCGACCAGCCCGCTGTTGCCCGCCGCGGCCCAGGCTTCCTCCGCCAGATGCGGGGCCATGGGGGAGACGAGGCGGATCAGCGTCGCGGCCGCGGCTGCGCGCGACGCGGAGGGGGGGGCCTTGTCGATGGCGTTGGCGAGCTCGTGAATGCTGGCGACCGCCTTGTTGAAGGCCAGCGCCTCGATGTTCGCGCCGACAGCGGCGATGCCGGCGTGTAACTTGCGGTCAAGCGCCGGATCGGCGCCATCTCCCGGCTCGGACTGGGTCAGCCGCCAGAGCCGCTGGATGAATCGCCACGCGCCCTCGATGCCGGCCGCGCTCCACGGCAGGTCGCGTTCGGGCGGACTGTCCGACAACATGAACCAGCGCACCGCGTCCGCGCCGTACTGGTCGACGATCGGTTCGGGATCGATCGTGTTGCGCTTGGACTTCGACATCTTCTCGACGCGGCCGGCGGTGACGGGCGCGCCGTCCGCGAGCGTCGTCCAGTCGTCGCCGTCGCGCTGGACCTCGTCCGGGCTCAGCCAGCTGCCGTCGCCCGCGCGGTAGGTTTCGTGCGTGACCATGCCCTGCGTGAAGAGGCCGGTGAAGGGCTCCGCGATGCCGATACGGCCGATTCGCTGCAGCGCGCGCATCCAGAAGCGCGCGTAGAGCAAATGCAGGATCGCGTGTTCTACGCCGCCGATGTACTGGCCGACGGGGAGCCAGCGTTCCGCCTCCGCGCGATCGAACGGCTGGTCCGAGGGCTGGCTGGCGAAGCGCAGGAAGTACCAGGACGAGTTGACGAACGTGTCCAGCGTGTCGGTCTCGCGGCGCGCGGGGGCGGCGCAGCGGGGGCAAGCGACGTCGCTCCAGGCCGGTGCGCGGTCGAGCGGGTTGCCGGGCTGGTCGAAGCTGACGTCTTGCGGCAGCACGACCGGGAGCTGGTCGCGGGGAACGGGAACGGGGCCGCACGCCGCGCAGTGGATCACCGGGATCGGCGTGCCCCAGTAACGCTGCCGCGATACGCCCCAATCGCGCAGCCGCCACACGGTGGTGCCCTGCCCCCAGCCGCCGGCCTCTGCGCGCGCGATCACCTCGGCCTTGGCGGCAGGGACATCGAGGCCATCGAGGAAGCGGGAGTTGACGAGCACGCCCGCGCCGGTCTCCGCCTCGTGCACGAGATCGGCGGCGGCGGCGGGCTCGGCCGCGACGACGCGGTTGATCGGCAGGCTGTACTTGGTGGCAAATTCGAAGTCGCGGGCGTCGTGCGCGGGAACGCCGAACACCGCACCGCTGCCGTAGTCCATCAGCACGAAGTTCGCGATGAAGAGCGGCAGGCGCGAATCGGGGTCGAGGGGATGCAGCGCAGTGAGCCCGGTGTCGAACCCCTTCTTCTCCGCGGTCTCGAGTTCGGCCGCGGTGGTGCCGCGGGCCTTGCAATCGGCGATGAACGCCGCTGCCGCCGGGTCGCGCGCGGCGAGATCCAGAGCAATGGGATGATCGGGCGAGACCGCGACGAAGCTGGCGCCGAAGATCGTGTCGGGCCGGGTGGTGAAGACTTCGACTTCGTCCAGCCCGGCCGCGGGCGCGGTCAGGCGGAATCGGAACTTGAGGCCTTGGCTCTTGCCGATCCAGTTCTCCTGCATCAGCCGGACCTTGTCAGGCCAGCCATCCAGCGCGCCCAGGCCTTCGAGCAGATCTTCCGCGAAGTCGGTGATCTTGAGAAACCATTGGTTGAGCTTGCGACGTTCGACGAGCGCGCCCGAACGCCAGCCGCGGCCGTCGATAACCTGTTCGTTGGCGAGCACGGTGGCGTCGACCGGGTCCCAATTGACCTCGCTTTCGCGGCGGTAGACCAGCCCGGCGTCGAACAGGTCGAGGAACAGCGCCTGTTCGTGACCGTAATAGTCGGGCTCGCAGGTCGCGAGTTCGCGGCTCCAGTCCAGCGCAAAGCCAAGGCGCTTGAGCTGCGCGCGCATGGTGGCGATGTTGGCGCGGGTCCAGTCGCCCGGATGGACGCCCTTTTCGATGGCGGCGTTTTCCGCCGGCATGCCGAACGCGTCCCAGCCCATGGGATGCAGCACGTCGGCGCCCCGCATGCGCCGGTAGCGGGCGAGCACGTCGCCCATCGTGTAGTTGCGCACGTGGCCCATGTGGATGCGGCCGGACGGGTAGGGGAACATTTCCAGCACGTAGGCGCGCGGGCGCGGGTCGCCGACCGCCCCGGACGCGCGAAACGTCTGCCGGTCCTCCCACGTCCGTTGCCAACGCGCGTCCGCGGTCGCTGGATTGAAGCGCGAGGTCACCGGCGCGCCCCCAAATCGTTCCGTCTAGCTGCCGACGGCAGTGCGGCGAAGGTCGCGGGCGCGGGTAAGGATCACTTCCTCAAGCTTCTGCACGGTTGCGGCTGCGACCGGCGCTTCGACCCACTGGCCGCCCTGATTGACCTGACGCGAGGCGGCAACGCGAAGCGCGTCGGCGCGCAAATCCTGGTCGAGGATGGCAACGGTGACCTTGACGCGCTCCGACGGGGCGCGACGGTCCGTGTACCAGTCGGTGACGAGGACGCCGCCGTTGGAGTCGACCTGCGCCATGGGCGCGAACGACAGCGTGTCCAGCGCTGCGCGCCACAGGTAGGAGTTGACGCCGATCGTCGTCACGCGCGACGCGGCGAGGTCGCTCCGCGGCACTTCGGGGCCGCTGGCGCAACCCGCGACGGCGACCAGCAGGCAGGGAACGAGGAGACGGAGGTTACGCAACATGCGGCAATGTCCTTGGGCCAAGACCGGCCAGACGGCCGTTATAAAGAGGCTCGGCAGCCCCGCAAGTCCGAGCCCGCGCGAACGGTTAGCGCGCGCTTATGTGGACTCGCTGCCACAACCCGCGGGATTCGGTTCCGACCCCGTGGCACCCGAACCAAAAGCCATGCTAGTCGTTATTCGGCAAGCGGAGTTGGCAACAAAATGTCGAGTTGGGCCAAAGTGATAGCAGGAGGGACAGCGGCGATCGGCGCGCTTAGCCTCGCGCTGTCGCCTGCGCTCGCAGCGTCCAGCGACGGACGCAAGAAGGCGCGTTCGCCCCGAATTTCGCTGCAGGGCGTCACTGGATTGCGTTCGTTCACGCCCGCGGTTTCCGATCCGCGGGTTGCGGCGGCGTTCGCGCGCCGTGGCGCATCGCGCGCGGAATTCAGCTTCACCCCCGCCGCGACTCCGGGCAGCCGCCGCGCCGTCCGCGTCGCGGTTCGCGCCCGCGCCTCGACCCCGGTAGCCGCGGCACGCACGGCCGTGGCGTCGGCGGGCGCCGCGGACGTCACCGCGCTGGCACCCACCGCTTACAATCTGGGCGTCGCGGTGGGTTGGAAGCGTTTCGCGATCTCGGGCGATGTCGCGAAGGTGGATACCGGCCTCGCACCGGGTGGCCGCGAAGCTGCCGAAGTCGGCATTTCGTATAACCTCAAGGACTTCACCGGCCGGGTGCAGGTGGGCGCCGAACGCGCCGACGCCAAGACGCCGCGCCTGGTCGAGAACGACGAGAATTATTCGCTCGATTTGGGCGGATCGTACCGGGTCGGGCGCAACGTCGAACTGACCGGCGGTGTCCGGTACAAGATCGAGCGCGACCGGCTGGCGCCATTATCCGACACGCGGCGCGACAGCCAAGCCGTTTACGTAGGGACTGCGTTCAAGTTCTGACGCCTGCCGCCGGTACCGGGGTGGACGCGCTCGCCAATGTGCGGAGCGCGATTGCCGGCATGGCCAGAACCGCGCGACGCAACCCTGAGGCGGTAACGCTGATCGCTGTTTCCAAGACGCACGACGCGGACGCCATTCTGCCGCTGCTGCACGCCGGTCAGCGCGAATACGGCGAGAACCGCGTGCAGGAAGCGGCGGCCAAGTGGCCGGCGCTGCGGGACGCCTGGCCTGACGTGGTGCTGCACCTGATCGGGCAGTTGCAGTCCAACAAGGCGGACGATGCGGTTCGGCTGTTCGACGTCATTCACTCGGTCGATCGCGAGTCGCTGATCGATGCGCTGGCGCGTGCGCAGGACCGGGCCGGCCGCCGTCCACGCTGTTTCGTGCAGGTCAATATCGGCGAGGAGCCGCAGAAGTCGGGCTGCGCGGTGGCGGACCTGCCCGCCTTGCTGGCCCGCGCGCGCCACGCCGGGCTCGACATCGCCGGCTTGATGGCGATCCCGCCCGCCGACGTCGAGGCGGCGCCCTACTTCGCGCTGCTGGCGCACCTCGCGCGCGGCGAGGGGCTGGAGGGTTTGAGCATGGGAATGTCGTCGGACTTCGCCACCGCCGTGACGCTCGGCGCGACGCATGTGCGCGTGGGAAGCGCAGTATTCGGGAGTCGGGGCGCCTAGAGCAGGTGGCCGCTCCGGTCGCGCTTTGTCCGGAGATAAGCGAGGTTGTCGGCGCCTTCCCCGGTGCGAAGCGGGAGGCGTTCGGCGACGGCGATGCCGGCCGATACGAGTCCTTCGACCTTGCGCGGGTTGTTCGTCAGAAGCCGGACGCTGTCCTGCCCCAGCAGTCGGAGCATTGCGGCGGCGATGGCGAAATCGCGCGCGTCGTCTTCGAACCCCAGCCGCAGATTGGCGTCCACCGTGTCGAACCCCTGGTCCTGCAGCGCGTAGGCGCGCAGCTTGTTGACCAGTCCGACGCCGCGGCCCTCCTGCCGCAGGTATAGCAGCATGCCCCAGCCGTCCGCCGCGATGCGCGCCAGCGACGCGTTGAGCTGCGGCCCGCAATCGCATTTGGCGGATCCCAGCGCGTCGCCGGTCAGGCACTCGCTGTGCAGGCGAACGAGCGGCGGCCCGCCGGACGGCGAACCGATGATCAAGGCGACGGGATCGTTGCCGTCGCTGCGAAAGGCGACGATCTCGGCCGAACGCGACGCCGCGAGCGGCAGGCGAGCGCGGGTGACGAGGCGCACCGATGCGCCCGTGTCGAACGCCATGACGTCGTCGGCGGACACGGGCGCGGGCTCTTCCGCCTCCTGGACGATGTAGAAGGCGGGCAGCAGGCCGGCGAGGCGAGCGAGGCGGATGGCGGCGTCGCCCGCGGCGCGCTCCGGCAACGGCGCTGCGGCGAAGGGGCCCTGGAGGGGGGCGGCGAGGTCGTGCGCGGGGTCGGCGAGGATGCGGGCACGAAGCCACCGGGCGAAGGCGACGCGGACCGCCGAGTCGGGAACCGCGTCGCGCTGATTGGCAAGCTTGAGCGTCGCGGCGCGGTGGCCGGAGATCAGGATGTCGGCCCGGGCCGACAGCTCAGTCTCCTCCGCGGTCTCGACCGGGAGCAGGACGAGCGGCCCGTCGGAGCCGACGACCCGCACCGCCCAGCCGTGACGAAGCGCGTCGATCGCGCGGGCGACGGAGCGGGGCGCGCTCAAAGCGCGAACTCGGTGACCAGCGGGACGTGGTCCGATGGCCGAGTCCAGCTGCGGCAGCATTCGTGGACCTGGTGCGAGACGGCGGACGCGGCGACGGCGGGGCTGGCCCACATATGGTCGAGGCGGCGGCCCCGATCGCTGCTGGTGTGATCGACGTTGCGGTAGCTCCACCACGTGTAGCAACGCTCGGGCGGCGGAATGAAGCGGCGGCCGAGGTCCACCCAGTCGTGGCTCGCCTGCAGCGCGTTCAGGGCGGCGATTTCGACGGGGGTGTGGCTGACGACATTTATCAGCTGCTTGTGACTCCACACGTCGCATTCCAGCGGCGCGACGTTGAAGTCGCCGACGATGATGGTCGGTTCGCGAAGCGTTTCGGACCAGCGGGTCATGCGTTCGAAATAGTCGAGCTTCTGACCGAACTTGGGGTTTAGTTCGCGATCGGGAATGTCGCCGCCCGCGGGGATGTAGACGTTCTCGAGCCGGACGCCGTTGGGCAAGCGCACGCCGATATGCCGCGCCTCCGCATTGTCGTGCCAGTCGTGGCGTCCGGGGTCCGCGAGCGGCAGCCGGCTGATGATGGCGACGCCGTGGTGCATGCGCTGGCCGTTGAGGACGCGGTGCGTGTATCCGAGCGCGTCGAACGCCCCGCCGGGAAAGGTGCCATCGACGACCTTGGTCTCCTGGAGGCACAGGACATCGGGCGAATGTTCGCGAAGGAACTGCAGCACGATGTCGAGCCGCGCGCGCACCGAATTGACGTTCCAGGACGCGATGGAGAGAGTGGAGGCCATTGCCTACCGATGTAAGGCGGCAGCGGCGGCTTAGCCAGCCGACCGGTTCACGTGGAACATGCCAGCGCCCGACATGCAAAGGCCCCCGCTCCGGGGGCGTGGAGCGAGGGCCGACCCAGCATTCGTCACGCTAGGCTGATCGACGAACCCGAGCCCGGGCAACAGGGGGAAACCCCGGGCAGATCCGCCGACCGCAAGGACGGTGTTAATGCTTTCAAGCTGTCGGCAGCGTGAACATTCAGCCGCGGGGGCCAGCTTTGCGCGGGCTGTTCCAACGGAAGTTGCTGTCCGCCACCGCGACGTTGAAGCGCTGATTGGAAAGCTTGATCGTCGACCGGTTGTTCTGCGCGTCGAGCGTCGACCAGCCTTGCAGCGTAAGGCCCCCCGGCGCCGCGGGAACGCGCGCGAACGCCATGGTGATCGTTCCGAACTCCGGCTTCCGCGGGTCCTTGGCCTCTACCAACACCACGCGGGGGTCGGACGTCGGCAGGACTCTCGCGAACCGCGACAGATCCTGCTGCGGGTTGAGCAGGACGCTCAGCGGCGAGTTGCCGATCGGCCAGCGCGACTCCTGCTTGACGTCGTAATCGATCAGGTTGAGCGCCTTGCCGTCGCCGACGATCAGCAGATTGACGCCCTTCTGGTATTGAAAGCGCACCTTGCCGGGGCGCTTGAGCACGACGGTGCCCGTCAGCACCTTGCCCGCGCGGTCGGTCTGCGTGAAGTTTGCGGTCATCGTCTGCACGGCCTTCAGGTGGTTGGACACCTGCGCAAGGTCGGGCGATGGCGCGGCCAGCACTGCGGGCGCCATCAGCAAGGCGGGCGCGGCGAGGAGGGCAAGGGGGCGGTACATCAATTCAAATCTCCGTGTGTTCGACGACGGTCCTGCGGGCCCGGCGTTGAATGGCCACTGAACCCCGGCGCGCGCGTGCGGTTGCAAGTCGGGCCGGCGGCGGGAGTAGCACTTGCCTCGCCACAGCTTGCTACCCTCCGGGAGTTCACGAGTTCGCCGGCAAAGCGGGTATTGCGGGTGCCCGGCTCCGGCCCGACTCCGCTGGTTCGGCCTGGAGGTCGATCACGGCTGTCTGCCCGTCATCGAACGGGATCGGCTGCGATCGCCGCAGCTGTTCGAGCGCGCGCTGCGTCAGTATGGTGCGGCGCATCTGGTCGCGGAAGAAGGCGCTTTCGCTTTGCGCCATCTGCTCCTGGAGGTACGCCTCGGGCATGCCCGACTGCGTCCCATACGACCAGGCGAGGTAGCGGATGCCGCTCCTGCGCAGATAGTTGCGCCAGAAGGCGGGGGACTCGCTGGCGGGCGGCTGGGCGTCGGGGCCGGTCAGGCCCGGCCAGTCCATGACCAGAACCTGGTTGCGCGTGAAGTCGAGATCGAACGGACGAACGATCCGGACCAGCAGCGTGGCGCCGGCGGGCACCGCCGCCTGCATCCGGCGTACCCTGGCGCGCTCGGCGCCCTCCTCATCCGACGCGCCGGCGAAGAAGAGCCCGCCACGGAACGTGTCGGCGCCGTAACCCGGGCGCAGGATGGCGTACAAGGCGACGTTGAGCACCAGAAGCGGCGCGGCGGCCAGCGCGATGCGCCGTTCGCGCCGTTCCGGCGGCGCCTTGAGCCATTCGGCGAGGCAGAACAGGAACAGCGCGGCCGCTGGGGCATAGCCGTAGCGGTAGCCTGCGACGGTGAACTTGACCTGCGCGGCGAGGATCACGGCCGTGCAGGCAATTGCGGCAACGCGGACGAAGATCTGCGCCGGCTCCACTTCGGTGCGCCACCGCCGCACCGCGACCCAGAGCGGCAGGGCCAGGATGATGGCGAGGCGGCCGGCGGACTTAACGAAATCGGTTGGCGACGCGAAGCCGCTTGCCTCCAGCGGCGACAGGCGTCCCGCGCCCAGCAGCGGGAACAGCGGTGTCCCGGCCTGCATCTGCGAGATCCACATCCAGGGCGCCATGAGCAGGAGCGCCACGGCCCCCGCCACCGCGGCTTCGGCCACCAGTCGCCAGCTTCGGTCGCGGACCCATAGCGTTGCGTAAACCGACCCGGCGACGGCCGCGGCGGGGATCAGGAACGTCGTCTTGATGCAGATCAGCGCAAAGACGAACAGGCCGACCAGCCCCGCGCGCGAAACCCGGTCCGACGTTGCGACGAGCCAAGCGCCCAGTCGCAGCATCGCGTAGAGCATGGCCATACCGATAATGTCGGGCGACATGTTCATCGCCGGCGCAAAGGCGACCGCGACGGCGAGCGCGAGGAGAACGGCCGCCGCCGGGCCGGCACCGCGCTTGCCCGTGTCGGCGAGCAGCAGCGCGGCCAGGATGGCGACGCCACCGCCGATGTCGACGATCCTCAGCCGGGAGAGCGCGCGCAGCGGCTCGCCCAGCGCGTAGACGTAGGTGCCGCCACCCAGCCCGGCCTCGAAGCGGCGGTAGGCGAATGGGTCGGGGCCGGTGCTTCCCGTCTGAAAGATCCGCTCGACATAGCCGAGATAGCCTTGGAGATCGTCGACATTGGCGAAGCGCCAGGACGCCGCATTGGCCGCGAGCAGCAGTAGCGTGAGCGCTGCGGCAATCGCCAGCGCGTAACCGACGGAAGTTCCGTTGGCGGGCCTCGTCGGGAGCTCGCCGCGCCTGGTCAGGCGCAAGAGCCAGACGAGAGCGCCCGCTGTGAGGAACAGCGTGATCGCACCCGGAGTCTTCACGACGCCGAACTCGAAAAGGACGGCCAGACCCAGATAGACGCACAGCCCGGTCGCCGCACAGACGCCCAGCTGCTCGCGATGCTGGCGAAGGGCGACTCCCAGGAGCAGCGATCCCCAACCTGCCAACCCCGTGACGAGCAGGGCGAGGAAAGCCAGCCCCAGAAGAACCGTAGACATGCCGCTGCGCCCGTTCCCCGCTCTCACGGCGCGGATCCGCGCCGCCGCCGACTTAGGAGGTGCGGCCTAGCAACGTCTCAGGAGTCGGGCCAAGGTGCCCCGCGCCCGCGCCCGATTTTGGGACGTGATGACGAGCGAGAGTTTCTAAGCGATCGGATGCCCGTCGGTGTCCATCAGCACTTCGCGGCGGCCGACATGGTCCGGCTTGCCGACCTTGCCTTCCTTTTCCATCCGCTCGATCAGCCGGGCCGCATTGTTGTAGCCGACGCGGAGCTGGCGTTGGACGTAGCTGGTGGACGCCTTTTGCGATTCGGCGACGACCTGCAGCGCCTTGCGGTAGAGCGCGGTGTCCGGGTCGTCGGGGCCGTCCGGCGAGCCTTCGATGTCGTAGCCTTCACCCTCCGGCGGCTCTTCGGTGACGGCCTGGATGTAGTCGGGCTGACCTTGCGCGCGCCAATGGTCGGCAACGCGGCGCACTTCGTCGTCGGAGACGAAGGGGCCGTGGACGCGAGCGATCTGCTTGCCGCCCGGCATGTACAGCATGTCGCCCTTGCCCAGCAGCTGTTCGGCGCCCTGTTCGCCAAGAATGGTGCGCGAATCGATCTTGGACGTGACCTGGAAGCTGATGCGGGTGGGGAGGTTGGCCTTGATGACGCCAGTGATGACGTCGACCGACGGCCGCTGGGTCGCCATGATCAGGTGGATGCCGGCGGCGCGCGCCTTCTGCGCCAGGCGCTGTATCAGGAACTCGACCTCCTTGCCGGCGGTCATCATCAGGTCGGCGAGTTCGTCGACGATGACGACGATCTGCGGCAGCACGTCGTATTCGAGGACCTCCTCTTCGTAGGTCGGCTGGCCGGTGTCGGCGTTGTAACCCGTCTGGACGCGGCGGCCGAGCGGCTCGCCCCTCGCCTTGGCCTCGCGCACCTTGGTGTTGAAGCTGGCGAGCGCGCGGACGCCGACGCTGGCCATCATGCGGTAGCGCTCCTCCATCTGCTCCACGGTCCACTTAAGGGCGCGGATCGCCTTTTGCGGCTCGGTGACCACCGGGGCGAGGAGGTGGGGAATGTCCTCGTAGCTCGACAGTTCGAGCATCTTGGGATCGATCATGATCATGCGGCACTGGTCGGGGGTGAGCCGGTAGAGCAGCGACAGGATCATGCAATTTAGGCCCACCGACTTGCCCGACCCGGTGGTGCCCGCGACCAGCAGATGCGGCATGGGCGCGAGGTCGGCGACGACGGGGTCACCGGCGATGTTCTTGCCCAGGATGATCGGGAGTTGCGCGACCTGGTCCTCGAACGCGTCGGAGGCGACGAGTTCGGCGAGCACGACGCCTTCGCGGTTCTTGTTGGGAAGTTCGATGCCGATGACCGAGCGGCCGGGAATGGTCGCGACGCGGGCGGACAGTGCCGACATGTTGCGCGCGATGTCGTCGGCGAGTTGGATGACGCGCGACGCCTTGATGCCGGACGCGGGCTCCAGCTCGTACATGGTGACCACGGGGCCGGGGCGGACCTCGACGATCGAACCTTTGACGTGGAAGTCGTCGAGAACCGATTCGAGCAAGCGGGCGTTGCGTTCGAGGCTGGCCTTGTCGACCACCATCTTGGAGGCGGGCGGGACGGGGTTGAGCAGGTCGATTTTGGGCAGCGTGTAATTGTCGCCCAGCGCCAGCGACGCCTGGCGGTCCTTGGCGCCGCGGTTCTTCTTGTCGGGGGCGGGGGCACGGTCGGCGATGACGGGGCGCACAGCTTCCGGCTGCACCGCGGGTTCGGGCCGGGCGCGCTCCGCCTCGCGAACGAGCACCAGCGCGTTGGGATTGGCCGGTTCCTCTTCACCTTCGGGTCGGGCCATTAGGCCGCGCAGCCAGTCGCGCTCTTCGGACCGAAGGCCGAGGCCGACGAGCCACAAGGCGAGGCCCGCCAGGCCGGCGACGACCGCGACCGCGATGCGGGCGGGGGTGGCGTAGGGCGAGGCGGCCAGCGGCTGCAGCGCCGCGTCGGCAAGGTTCGCGCCCAGCAGCCCGAACGCGCCGCCCCAGCCAGCAGGAAGCGCGCTGCCGCCGCCGCTGAACGCCACCGCGAGCGACAGGCCGACCAGCAGGATGCCGGCGAGCCCTAGCAAGGCGGCGCGGCCGGCGCGGCCTTCGGGATCGAGGCGCAGCAGGCGCAGCCCGCCGACGACGAGCAACGGCGCCAGCAGCGCGGCGGCGGGGCCGAACAGCATCAGCAAGGCGTCAGCGACGTACGCGCCGGGAGCGCCCAGCCAATTGTGCACAGGTCCGCCGGCGGCGGTGTTCATCGCCGGATCGCGGGAGTCGAACGTCGCAAGCGCCACCAGCAGCAGGACGGCGAGCAGCAGCAGAGCCCCGCCGACCAGCCGCGCGCCGCCGCGCCGCGCGCCGTCGCGGACATTGGCCCGCCAGCCGCCACCCACCGGAACCAGAGCGCGTGATGCCACCTTGTTCGATCCTCCGCCCGTGCCGCCCCAAGGATGCACGGCCTTCGCGCGGCCGGTCAAGCTTCACAGGGCGGACAGGGAGATGTAGCGCAGGATGCGTGAACGAAGTCACACATCGCGCCGACGTCATGATGGCCGACGTCATAATCTTGGGCGGGGGGCTGGTCGGCCTGACGCTGGCGGCGGCGCTGGCCTCCGGCGGCGTCACGGCGATCGTCGTCGACCCCGCCGATCCGGCGGCGCAGGCCGGGCGAGGGCACGACGGGCGAGCGACCGCGATCGCCAGCGCATCGTGGCGCATGCTGGAGGCGATCGGCATCGCCGACCGGCTGGGCGGCGAGGACGGCGGCTGCGCGATCGAGACGATCCGCGTGACGGACGGGCTGCAACCGGGCGGGCTGACCTTTTCGGCCGAAGGCGGCGAGCCGTTGGGCCGCATGTTCGAAAACAGCGCCATCCGCGCGGCGCTGCGCGCGCATGCGGAGGCGTGCGACGACATCGTGACGCTGGCCCCCGCGACGCCGGCACGGGTCGAGCGAGCCGCTGCCGGCGCGCGCGTGACGCTGGTGGACGGGCGCGTGCTGGCGGCGCCGCTGATCGTCGCCGCGGACGGCCGCCGCTCGCCGGCGCGCGAGGCGGCGGGCATTCGCGTGGCGCGCTGGCAATACGACCACAGCGCAATCGTCACGACGATCACGCACGCCGTGGCGCACGGCAATGTCGCTTATGAAATCTTCTACCCGTCCGGACCGTTCGCGATCCTGCCGATGCTGCCCGAAGTCGCTGGCGGGCCCCACCGGTCGGCGATCGTGTGGAGCGTCGATGCGGCGGACGCGGCGGGGTATCTGGGGCTATCCGACCGGGCCTTCGGGCATGAACTGTTCAAGCGGATGGGCGGGTTCCTGGGCGAGCTGCGGCTGGTCGCGCCGCGGGTCGGGTGGCCGCTCGGCTTCCACCATGCGGCGACGATCACCGCCGAGCGGCTGGCGTTGGTCGGCGACGCGGCGCACGGCATTCATCCGATCGCCGGCCAGGGGCTGAACCTCGGCCTGCGCGACGTCGCGGCGCTGGCGGAGGTGCTGATCGAAGGCGCGCGGCTGGGCATGGATCTCAGCGATGCGCAGCTGCTGGCGCGGTACGAACGCTGGCGCGCGCTGGACACGACGACGATCGCGGCGGCGACGGACGGGCTGACGCGGCTGTTCGGCATTCCGGGTCGCGCGGCGTCGGCGGTGCGCAACCTGGGCATGGGCGCGATCGACCGCGTCGCGCCGCTGAAGTCGCTGCTGATGTCCGAAGCGCGCGGGTCCAGCGGCGCGCTGCCGCGGCTGCTGGAAGGTCTAGCCGTCTAGCTTTCGCGCGTACTCGACCAGCATGATCGGGGTGCCGTCGCGCACGGGAAAGGCGAGGCCAGCCGCTTCCGAGATCAATTCGCTGCGCTCCGGATCCCAGCGCAGAGGCGTGCGCGTCAACGGGCAGACGAGGATCGCGAGGAGATCGGGATCGAGTGTCATCGCGAGGAGCGTAGCGACGCGGCGATCCAGGCCGGGATGTTGCGGTGGCCACGATCCCGGATTGCTTCGCTTCGCTCCAAATGACGAACCTGTAATCTCCTCACTGCAGCGTCCCGGGCCCGTCGGCGCCGCCCGGCATCAGCCGCGCGAACTGCATGAACTGGACCAGCATGTCGGCGCGGTCGCCGATGCTGTCCGCCTCCAGCAGCGCCTGCTTGGACCCGGTGTCGAACGGCGCGACCTGCGCAATGCCGTTGACCAGCATCTCATCGTCCAGCCGCGCCACCGACGTCCAGTCGACCGCGAAGCCCAGCGCGTCGGCGTAGCGGCGCGATTCGCGCTCAAGGTCGGCGCGCAGGACCGAGGGCAGGGCGTCCTCGTCCTCGTCGGCTTCCGCTTCCAGCCGCGCGGCGACCTGGCGAAACGGGGTGTCGCGCGCCAGTTCCTCCAGGATCGTGAAACGGCCGATCCCCTCCAGCACGATGTTGAAACGGCCGTCGTCCAGTTCCTCCGACGCGACGATCTCGCCCAGGCAGCCTACCGTGAACAGCGCCGGGGCGGCGCCGCCGCGCGCCGGTTCGCCGCGCGGCTGCACCATGCCAATGCGACGGTCGCCCGCCATCGCGTGGCGGACCAGCGCGCGGTAGCGATCCTCGAAGATGTGCAGCGGCAATTGCGCGCGCGGCAGCAGGATCGCGCCCGCCAGCGGAAACACGGGAAAGCTGACGGTTTCGATCATCGCGCGGTCACGGTCACGTGAACAGCACCGCCGACAGACGGCGGCGCAGCGCGGACACCCAGGGGTCGGAGATGCCGACGACCTCCATCAGTTGTAGCAATCGCGTGCGTGCGGCGCCGTCGTTCCACGTGCGGTCGCGCGCGATGCTGTCCAGCAGCAGGTCGGCGGCGCGGTCCCGGTCCCCCGCCATCAGCGCGCCGGCGAGGTCGTAGCGCGCCTCGTGGTCGTCCGGGTCGGCGGCGACGCGGGCCTCCAGCGCGGAGGTCTCCGCATCCGCCGGCGCGACGGTGGCGAGCTCCAGCGCCGCGCGGGCGCGCGCGACCGGCGCCTGCTTGGCGAGGTCTTCGGGCAGCGAGTCGAGCAGATCGCGCGCCTCGTCCAGCATTCCCGCGGCGATCAGCGACCGCGCCAGACCCGACAGGACGTCGGGGTTGTCGGGCGCCATGTCGAAGATCTGCTGGAACACCGACAGCGCTCGGGGCGCGTCGCCGTCCGCCAATATCTGTTCGCCCATAGCGATCAGCGGCTCGATCTCCGCCTCCAGGCTCTGCGCCTCGCCCTTGACGGGCAGCTGCGCCAGGATCTGGTCGAGCATCTTCTTGAGCTGCGCCTCGGTGCGCGCCGGGGTCAGGTCGGCGACGAGCTGGCCCTGGAAGACTGCATAGAGCGTCGGCACGGATTGGACGCGGAATTGCGCGGCGATCGTCTTGTTCTTGTCGACGTCGATCTTGTGCAGCAGCACGCCCTTAGTTGCGTATTCCGCGGCGACTTTCTCGATGATCGGGCCCAGCTGCTTGCACGGGCCGCACCAGGACGCGGTGAAATAGGCGATCACCAGCGAGGTCATCGACGGATCGACGACGTCGCGCTTGAACCCGTCGAGCGCGATGCGATCGGCTTCGCTCATTCCC
>DASQNO010000011.1:0-4460 GCA_035644935.1 Sphingomonadaceae bacterium | reverse complement strand
CGTCCGCGCGGCTCATGCCGGGATTGCGGTTGGGGTTGAGCAGGCATTGCTCGGTGGTGACGGCGAGCCCCGTGCCGTCGACGTCGATCGCGCCGCCTTCGAAGATCCAGTCGCAGCGCCGCGTAGGGAAGCCGACGCTCTCCGCCAGGCTGGCGCCGATCGTGTCGTCGCCATCCAGCTGGTACTTGCCGCCCCAGCCGTTGAAACCGAAGTCGCGCGCTTCGCGGGTTCGGCCATGGCCGAGCACGATGGGGCCTGTGTCGCGCAGCCAGATGTCGCCGAAGCGGGCGTGGTGAACCTCAACGCCGGGCTGCACCAGCGCGCGCGCGGCGAACGCCGCTTCCTCGTCCGCGGCGACCAGCCGCACGGTCTCGCCGTGACCGTCGGCGTGCACCGCGTGCGCGAAGGCGAGGACCTCGGCGCGGGCGGGGCCGAGGTCCGCCTCCCACAGCTCGGGATGGCTGGGGAAGCCGATCCAGACGGCTTCGTGGGGAGCCCATTCGGGTGGTTGGCGGAGGGTCATGGGTGTTCTGCGTCTAACATCCTTCGTCATCCCGGCGAAAGCCGGGATCCAAGATCACGGCCTTCGGGCATTGGCTGCACGATCCAACGCGGGAACTTGCCGTGTCCGTGATTCTTGGGTCCCGGCTTTCGCCGGGATGACACTTAGATTTATCGTGATGCTCGAGTAGTCGCCCGCGATTTGTCGCGGATGCCGCGGAATTCGTCGCCGGGGCGCCAATTGGGCCAGGCGGTGGTTTGCGCGAGCTGGCGTCCGATGCCGTAATAGATGCCGAGTTCGCGCATCGCGCCCGACCAATCCCAATTGGGATCGAACTCGTCGCCCGGCGCGTGGTAGCGTTCGGCGCGGTAGCGGGCGGCCCACGCCTCGCCGGCCGCGACGCCGCCGTTGACGAGGTCGTTGCCGAGCTTGGCGTAGAGCATCGGCACGCCTTTCTTAGCCAGGCTGAAATGGTCTGACCGGTAGTAGTAGCCGGCCTGCGGCGAGGGTTCGGGCTTGACCGTCAGCTGCTGCGCCGCCGCGATCCGCGCGAGGTAGTCGTCGAGTTCCGATTTGCCGCCGCCGACCGCAACGACGTCGCGCGCATCGCCCGCCAGGCTCAGGCTGTCCATGTTGATGCCGCCGACGGTCCTGTTCATCGGGAACACGGGATTGTTGGCGTAATAGTTGGAACCGAGCAGGCCGGATTCCTCGGCCGTGACGGCGAGGAACACGATCGAGCGGTCGGCGGGTCCCGCCCTGGCGTGCGCCTCCGCGAGGGCGACCAGCCCAGCGGTGCCGCTGGCGTTGTCCGATGCGCCGTTGCAGATGTCGTCGCCCGTCTTGTCCGCGTCGCAGCGGCCGAGATGGTCCCAATGCGCGGTGTAGATGACATATTCGTCGGGCCGCTTGGTGCCCGGCAGCACGCCGATGACATTGCGCGACGCCTGGCGCTTGATCGTGTTGGTCAGCGTCACCGAAGCGCGCGTGCCCAGCGGCACCGCGCGGAATCCCGGGCGCTTGGCGGCGGCGGTGAGCGCGGCGAGGTCCTGTCCGGAACTGCGCATCAGCCGCGCGGCGGCGTCGTTCGTCAGCCAGCCGATGGCCTTGGACTGGCCCATGTGGTTGTCGGCGGCGTCCATGTTGTATTGCGCGCCCGTCCAAGAGGATTGGACGACGTTCCAGCCGTAGGAGGCGGGCGCGGTGTCGTGGACGATGAAGGCCGCGGCGGCGCCCTGCTTGGCGGCCTCTTCATATTTATACGTCCAGCGGCCGTAATAGGTCATGGCCTTGCCGTTGAACTGGCCGCCGACGGTTTCCTTCTCCCAATCGGGATCGTTGACCAGGATGATAACCGTCTTGCCGCGGACGTCGACGCCGGCATAATCGTCCCACCCGCGCTCGGGCGCGCGGATGCCGTAGCCTACGAAGACGATCTCGCTGTTCTGCAGGCTGACACGCGGCTGCGCCTGATAGGTGTTGGCGACCATATCGGTGCGGTAGGCGAAGCTGAGCGGTGTCCGGCCGCCGGCGATCGTCAGCGCGGTCGGCGCCGAGACCGTCTCGATCAGCGGCACGTTCTGGTACCAGCTGCCGTTGTTGCCGGGCCGCAGCCCCGCCTTGGCGAAGGCGCCCGCGAGCAGCGCCACCGTCTTCTCCTCGCCGGGCGTCGTGGGCGCGCGGCCCTCATACTCGTCGGACGACATCGTCTGGGTCAGCGACTTCAGCGTATCCAGCGACAGCTGCGGCGCGGCGTCCTGCCGCGGCGTGGTGGCGCAGGCGGCGAGGGCGAGAGCGGCGGCGGAGGCGGCGAGCGGGCGAACGTTCATGCGGGCGATCCTCTTGGGTACCGTCGGTACTAAGCCGGGGCGCACAAAAGAAAAGGGCGGCCGTTGCGGGCCGCCCTTCTGTTCCCCGGCGTAGGCCGGGGTCCAGTGACACGATCGTATGACTGGACCTCGGCCTACGCCGGGGTGCGACTACCTGGAGTAGAACTCGACGACGAGGTTGGGCTCCATCTTCACCGGGTAGGGCACTTCGTCCAGCGTCGGCACGCGGGTGTAGGTGACCTTGGCGGCGCCGTCGGGCACGACATAGTCGGGGATCTCGCGCTCGGACAGCGACTGCGCCTCGATGACCAGCGCCATCTGCTGCGCCTTGGTGCCCAGCGTGATCTCGTCGCCGACATCGACGCGGCGCGAGGCGATGTTGCACTTGCCGCCGTTGACGAGGACGTGACCGTGGTTGACGAGCTGGCGCGCCGCCCAGATCGTCGGCGTGAACTTGGCGCGGTAGACGACCATGTCCAGCCGGCGCTCGAGCAGGCCGATCAGGTTCTGCGAGGCGTCGCCCTTCATGCGGCTCGCCTGCTGGTAGGTCTGCTTGAACTGCTTTTCGGTGACGTCGCCGTAATAGCCCTTGAGCTTCTGCTTGGCCTTCAGCTGCGTGCCGTAGTCGGAGACCTTGGACTTGCGGCGCTGGCCGTGCTGGCCAGGGCCGTATTCGCGCTTGTTGACGGGGCTCTTGGGGCGACCGTGGATATTCTCGCCCATGCGGCGATCGAGCTTGTACTTGGCGCTATGACGCTTCGACATGATGATCCTTCAATTGCGTGTGGTCTATGACCGGAACCGCGCTGCCGACCCTTCGACGATGCTAAGGGGGCAGGGCATCCGCTTCACCGGTGTGCGGAGCCAATTGCGAGCGGCGCGTGTGTGCCGCCACGTGCCCAAAGTCAAGGTCGGCGGGGCTGCGCTATCGCGCGCAGCATGCCGCGCAGCGCCCTGACTTCACTGGAGGACCAGCGGGGCTTGGTCAGCATCGTGCGGATCGTCTGGCGCGTCGACGGCGTGCGCGCGGGCGGGTGGAAATAGTCGGCGGCTACCAGCGCGGCGTCGAACTGCGCGATAAAGCCTTCCAGCTCGCCCTGCGGCGCCGGCGGTTCGATGTCCTCGCGAATGGTCGGGGAGGCGAGCCCAGCGGTCTTAGACCATTCGTAGGCGACGACGTTGACCGACTGCGCGAGGTTGAGCGAGCCGAAGTCGGGGTTGATCGGGATGGTCAGGATGTGGCTGGCGAAGGCGACGTCGTCGGTCTCCAGCCCCGATCGTTCGGGGCCGAACAGGATGGCGGTGGCGACGGGCGCGGCGTGGATGCGGGCGGCGGCGGCGGCGGGGTCCAGCGTCGGCAGCATCAGGTCGCGACGGCGGACGGTGGTCGCCAGCACGTCGCCGCAATCGGCCACGGCTTCGGCGACGGTGGCGAAGACGCGTGCGCCGGCGAGGACGCGATCGGCACCGCTCGCGGCCGGTCCGGCGGCGGGGTTGGGCCAGCCGTCCCGCGGGGCGACCAGGCGGAGATCGGCAAGCCCGAAGTTGAGCATCGCGCGCGCCGCTTGGCCGATATTCTCGCCCAGTTGCGGGCGCACGAGGACGATGGCGGGCATGCGGGTGGGCGGCAGAGTCATTCGGGCGCGGCGTCCGCCACGGAGCCTGCGAACTCCTCGAAATCACGAGCTTCGGCGAAGTCCTTGTAGACGCTGGCGAAGCGGATGTAGGCAACGCTGTCGAGCGACTTCAGCCCTGCCATGACGAGTTCGCCGATGCCGGTCGCGCCGACCTCCGCCTCGCCGGAGGTTTCGAGCTGGCGCTGGATGCCCGACAGCATGCGCTCGATGCGCGCCGCCTCCACCGGGCGCTTGCGCGTGGCGATCGCCACCGAGCGTTCCAGCTTGCTGCGGTCGAACGGCTCGCGCTTGCCGTCCTTCTTGACGACCACGATCTCGCGCAGCTGCACGCGCTCGAACGTCGTGAAACGGGCGCCGCAGGCCTCGCACTGACGGCGGCGGCGGATGGAGGCGCCGTCCTCGGTCGGCCGCGAGTCTTTGACCTGGCTGTCGGCGTCGGCGCAGTAGGGACAGCGCAATCAAAGCTCCGGATAAATGGGAAAGCGCGCGCAC
>DASQNO010000010.1:0-85752 GCA_035644935.1 Sphingomonadaceae bacterium | reverse complement strand
CATCGGCGACCCGGCGCAAGGCGAAGAGCGCGGTCGGCCGTGTGTAACCCCTGTATCAGTCCGATCTCCGTCTAGATCAGACGTGGATACAAGGAGCAAAGTCGCATTGCGAAGGTCCGCTTCGGGTCGCCAGAAGATAGTTGGCGATGACCCTATTCAGACATTCACGACTCATTCGGCCCTTCTTGAAAGCGGACGTTGGTTCATGTCGCGGTTTCGGCCTCTCTCTAAAGAGGAAGTCGCCAGCTCGCTCCAGAGGGAGGATGTCAAAGAGTGGGCGGAGTCGACAGCATATGCTGCCAGGCGGGCGGGGTCGTCACGTTGTCGAGACCTCCACGATGTGGCAGCCGTTGTCCTGCTCATTGAAAGCAACGGAGACATCGAGGAAGCTGGCGATGACCTCGGCTCCGGTTCGCGCATGTTGGGACGGCTTTACAGTCGAGAAGCAACCGCCGCCCGCCAACGCCATGGGCAGCAGAAGCTGGTCGCCAAGATAGGGACCGGCGAAAGCTTTGGACGCGAGATAGCCGGCCATGCGCTTGGCTGCCTTGTCCGCGACGGACTGCGCCGACACGCCAAGCTTCCCAAAGCCGCTGACGATCTCCGTACAATGCTCGAACTCGGACTCGAGAATAAGTATGTTCCCCGGTCCAACATCGTCCGGCAGCTGGTCGATACAGCACGACTCGGGTGGCCAGCCGAGGATCTTTTCAACCACCGCCAACTCTCGGGAGGCGATTTCTTCCGGCAAAGCGGCAACGGCGGCCCGTGCGTCGACCCGTCGAACTGCGCCGCGATCTCGAAGATCAAGGCGTACCAGAGTAGCCGAGGGTACGATGTCGATCTCGATGCGCCCGCCGCCCGCAGGATAAAAGCCGTGCCGGACCAATCTGGCCGTGACTTGCGGTCCCATGCGGTTGATCACAGGCAGGAACACGCGTTCGATGAAGTCGAACGGTGGCGCATCGATGTTATGGGTACCGCCTTCCAGCACCAGCCGCGACGGCTGCTCGGCAAGCATCAGCGGCGGCAACAACGTCTGGAAGACGAGGCTGGTGCTGCCTGCCGTGCCGACCGCAAATCGGTATTCGCCGGGCGTCACGCGGCCCGGCACGAAGGTCAGATCGCTCGCGCCGACGGCTAGTTCCGCGCAGTCCGAGCGTCCGATCGCGCACGCCGCTTCCACCGCCGTGACGTGCTGGCGCATCACACCCGGCCGCGACCGCTTGCCCCGGATGTCGTGCATGCGGAACGGCTTGCCCGTGACGAGCGAAAGCGAAAGCGCCGTGCGCAGCATCTGCCCGCCGCCTTCGCCCTTCGATCCGTCGATGGTGATCATGATGCTTCCTTCATCGGCCTGGTGAAGGGGATCACCCCTTCACGCACACCACCTGCTTCAAAGTGTGGACGATCTCGACCAGATCGGCCTGCGCCGCCATCACCGCCTCGATCGGCTTGTACGCCGCCGGGGTCTCGTCGATGACGCCTGCATCCTTGCGGCACGCGACGCCTTCGGTGGCGACCTCGTGGTCGTGCAGCGTGAAGCGCCGCTTGGCCTCCGTCCGAGACATCAGGCGACCCGCACCGTGGCTGCAGCTGTCGAACGACTCCTTGTTGCCGCGGCCGCGGACGATGAACGACTTGGCGCCCATCGACCCGGGAATGATCCCCATTACCCCTTCCGCCGCACGCACCGCGCCCTTTCGGGTCACTAGGACGTTCTCACCATAGTGCCGCTCGCGCGCGACATAGTTGTGGTGGCAGTTGATCGCCTCCACCTCCGCATCGAACGGCTTCGTGATTACCTTGCGCACCGCGCGAATCGTGTTGGCCATCATCATTCGCCGGTTCAGCGCCGCGTAATCCTGCGCCCAGCCGACCGCCTCGACATAGTCGTCGAAGTGAGCCGTTCCTTCCGGAAAGTAGGCGAGATCCTGATCCGGCAGGTTGATGAAATGCCGGCGCATGTCTTCCTTGGCGAGCGCAATGAAGAAGGTGCCGATTGCGTTGCCGATCCCACGCGACCCCGAATGGAGCATCAGCCAGACCCGGTCGTCCTCATCGAGGCACATCTCGATGAAGTGATTGCCCGTGCCCAGCGTGCCCAGATGGACGAGGCTGTTGGCGGAACCAAGCTTGGGGTACTTCCCGACGATCGTCTTGAAGCGCTCGGCGATCGTGCCCCACGCGGCCACAATGTCAGCGGGTGGATCGCCCCAGCTTCCCGTGTCCCGCTTGCCGCGCCCGACCGACCGCCCGACGGGCACCGCCCGCTCGATCGCGGCGCGCACGCCTTCGAGATTGTCGGGCAGGTCGGACGCGTGCAGCGAAGTGCGCGCCGCCATCATACCGCAGCCGATGTCCACGCCCACGGCCGCAGGGATCACAGCGCCCTTTGTCGGGATCACCGAGCCCACCGTGGCGCCAATTCCGACATGAACATCGGGCATGACCGCGATGTGGTTGAAGATGAACGGCATGGAGGCCGCCCGCGACAACTGGTCGCGCGCTTCCGGCTCGACGGGAACGCCGTGCGTCCACATCTTAACGGGAACGCCGCCCGGGACGGGCATGAACTCGTAACCGGCTTTGGTCATCGGGAAGAACTCCTTGTGCGCAGGCTTAAGGGGCGATCGGCCCATTCCGACCGCCCCTGCCGCTCGCCGGACCGTTTACCGGGCCGACGAGGATTGCTCTGCAGGAACCGTGCCAGCCGGAAGAAAGCTCAACGTTTTTCTCGTGGAGAGGATGCCGACTCACGCAAAAGAGCAACGAGTTCGGCAGCAATCGATAGCTTGCGCTCGCCTTTTATCCTAAGAGATAAGAATGCGCACCAATGTCGTTATCGGTTTCGTCGGCTCGACGCTGGACGCGAGCAAGTTCGGTTCCGAACGCTGGAACAAGTGGCGGCCAAGCGTGGCGTTGTGCATGCACGAGGATCTTCGCGTCGACCGCTTCGCGCTGATCCACGGCACCCAGCACGTTCGCCTCGCCGAGCACATCGCCGCCGACATTCGCAACGTGTCGCCCGAGACAACCGTCGGGCTTCAGCCGATAGACTTCGCCGACGCGTGGGATTTCGAGGAGGTGTACGGCAAGCTGCTTGACTTCGCGCGAGCCTACCCGTTCGATCCCGAAGTCGAGGACTACCTCATTCACATCACCACAGGCACGCACGTCGCACAGATTTGCCTGTTTCTGCTTACCGAAGCGCGCGATCTCCCAGGCAAGCTGCTGCAAAGCCAACCCGAGCGCGGCCATGCGACCGGCGGGCCGGGACGTTGGAGCATCATTGATCTCAATCTGTCGCGCTACGACGGGATCGCGACGCGATTCGCTGCAGCCAAGTCTGAGGCCAGCTCGTTCCTGAAGTCTGGCATCCCCACGCGCAACGCCGCATTCAACGCGATGATCGACGAAATCGAGCAGGTGGCGCTTCGTTCACGCGCGCCGCTGCTGCTGATGGGCCCAACCGGCGCGGGCAAGTCACAGCTGGCCCGGCGCATCTTCGAACTGAAGCGGGCCAAGCATCAGGTAGCCGGCGCGTTCGTGGAAGTAAACTGCGCGACCTTGAAGGGGGACAGCGCGATGTCCGCGCTCTTCGGGCACAAGAAGGGAGCGTTCACCGGCGCCGCGACGGACCGGCCGGGCCTGCTCCGCGCGGCGGACGGAGGCATGCTGTTCCTCGACGAGATCGGCGAACTTGGCCTGGACGAACAGGCGATGATCCTGCGCGCGATTGAGGACAAGCGCTTCCTGCCGCTTGGCGCGGACAAGGAAGCGGCATCCGATTTCCAGCTGCTTGCCGGCACCAATCGCGACCTCGCCGCCGCCGTGGCTTCCGGAGCCTTCCGCGATGACCTGTTCGCGCGTCTGAACCTGTGGACCTTTACTCTTCCGGCGCTTGCCGACCGGCGCGAGGACATCGAGCCGAACCTGGGGTACGAGCTCGACCGCTTCGCCGAGCGGGAGGGCGACCGCGTCAGCTTCAACAAGGAGGCGAGGCGAGCTTATCTGGATTTTGCGACGGCGCCCGATGCCGTGTGGGGCGGCAACTTTCGGGACCTTGCCGCCAGCGTCACACGTATGGCGACGTTTGCGCCTTCGGGCCGCATCGACCTTCCGACGGTGCAGGCGGAAATCAGCCGCCTCCGCCGCCTTTGGACCGGAACGGCGTCAGTCACGGATGATCTTGATCAGGTGATGGACACGGCCGCCCTGGTCAGCCTCGATCCGTTCCACCGCGTCCAGCTTGCCGAGGTGGTTCGGGTGTGCCGCCGCAGCCGCTCACTGTCGGAAGCTGGCCGCACGCTATTCAGCGCCTCTCGCGCGCGCCGTGCCTCATGCAACGATGCTGACCGCCTGCGCAAATACCTCGCCCGGTTCGGGCTTGATTGGACGATGCTGACCGCCTGACGCCGCCGCCACGACGGCCGTCACTGTAATGAGCAGGTGGGCAGGCTCGACCCACATGCAGTCATTCAGGTCGTACTGGCGCCCCCGGAAGCGGTCCTTCGTACATCTGCCGCTGACGGCTTGAACTTGCGGTTGGCGACCGTTCCGCTTCTGAGCTCGCGCATCAGAGAAGCAGACGTTGCATGTGAGAGCCGCTGACGCGTTTGCCGGGAAGCAAAACACTTATGCTGACGCGCCTCGGGCCTGAGGCTGAGGCTGCTGCCGTAGACAGTGCTCATCCTCACGGTACCAGCTCCGTGAGCGTAGCGGCCTTGTACCGCTTTACCAGCTTTGCGGATTTCGCGAGCATGCGCGGGCCGCTCCAGAGGCAGTGCCGTGAGCAGGGCGTTCGTGGCACCCTGCTGCTGGCATCCGAAGGGCTCAACGGCACGATCGCCGGCCAGCCTGAGTCCGTCGCCACCGTACTGGAGTACATTCGGGAGCTACCCGGCTGCGCCGACCTCGACGTCAAGCTGCCGAGCACGCCCACTCTGCCTTTCCATCCGATGAGGGTGCGTCTCAAACGCGAGATCGTCACAATGGGCGAGCCCAGCCTCGATCCTCCGGCAAGGGTGAGACCTATGTTGAGGCCCGTGAATGGAACGCGCTGATTTCGGACCCCGACACGATCGTGATCGAAACGCGGAACGAATATGAAGTGGCTGTCGGCACGTTTGTGGGTCCCATCGACCCGAAAACCCCCAAGTTCCGCGACTTTCCCAACTGCTTTCGCAGTGTGCGCGACGGGCTGCTGGGCAGCGGGCGACAGCCGAAGGTCGCGATGTTCTGCACCGGTGGTATCTGCTGCGAGAAGTCGACCGCCTTCCTCTCGCAGCAGGGGGTCGAAGACGTGTATCACCTGAAGGGCGGGATTCTGCGATACCTGGAGACGGTTCCGGAGGAAGCGAGCCTGTGGCGAGGCGAGTGCTTCGTTTTCGATCAGCGGGTGACGATCGGCCACGGTCTCGATCGCGGGACGCATGAGCTTTGCCATGCCTGCCGCCGCCCGGTGAGCACACAAGACCTCGCCTCTCTACGAAGCCGGCGTTAGTTGTGGGGCATGCTATTCCGTCAGGTCGGCGGAGCAGCGCACCTCTTACCGAGAACGTCAGCGCCAGGAGATGCTCGCCGCTGCACAGGGGCGATCGCATATCGGCGGTGACATGGGCGAAACGGTCAACTGACCGAACCGCCTTCTCCCGCCCTATACAGCTTCCGGCGGTGCCCGTACGCGATGAAGGCAAGGCTGGCACTGGCGGTCAGCGGCACGCGGTGCGAGCTGCGCGAGGTGCGGCTGAGCGCGAAACCACCGGCTCTGTTGGCGGCATCAAGCAAGGGCACCGTTCCGGTGCTTGTCCGGCCCGACGGCCTGGTGATCGACGAAAGCCTCCACATCATGCGATGGGCGCTGGCGAGGGACGACCCGGAAACCTGGCTGGCGCGCGACGACGCCGTGCTGATCGACGCGAACGATGGTGCCTTCAAGCAAGACCTTGATCGATACCTTTATCCGGATCGGCACACCTCCGACCCGCTAGCGCATCGCGAGAGCGGATTGACGTTCCTGCAGGAGATCGATGCTCGACTTGCCGTGTACGGTCAGCTCGGGGGATCAAGGCGCGGGCTCGCTGACGCAGCGATTATGCCGTTCGTACGACAATTCGCTGCAGTAGATCAGGAGTGGTTCGATACCCAGGCGCCGCCGCATGTCCGCGCCTGCCTGAACGACCACCTAGCATCTGATCTCTTCCAGGCCACCATGGTGCGGGTGGAGCCGTGGTCGCCAGGTGACCAGCCGATCTATCTGCCCACCTACACCAGGTCAGCCCCAACTTCGGGAGGTCGTGCTTTGTCTCACCCGACAGGTGGCGTAGAGCGCGACGATGGTGACCAAGCTTGACTTCTGGATCGGCGAGACGCTGTTCGTGCCGATCATCATCAGGTTTTGTCAGATCACCCGTCAAAGCCAGAGCGCAGCATCGAGGCTCTTCTGGTTCGTCGCCGCTCTCGATGGCTTCTACCACGCTGATAGCATTGTATCCGCCGTTATGTACGGAGGGCTGAGCCTCGTAATGATGTTCTTCGCGATCAGACACGCTGAAACGTCTAACCGCAGCATGGTGTGGTTTCGCATGCTGGCGCTGGCGTTCCTCGCAATGGACGTGATTGCCGGCCTGACCGCTGGAAAGTGGGCGGGCATCGAGTTTTGCGTCCTTGTCCTACTCGCCGAGTATGCCGCGACGATCCACACAATCCCGCCGACCGAAAGCAGGAAAGACGCGACCCGGTCGGCGAGAGTCACTTAGACTACGCATCCAGCAGAGCTTGCGATTACATTGAACTATCGATGCTGACGCGCTGCCATGCGAACAGCGCATATTCTCGGGAAGTCTAGAAGACCCATGGCCCGCAAGCACTCCAAACATGGGCCGTACGGCGACACGCATCACGCGGACGAGGCTGCGCCGCCTGTGATCGCCTGCTGGCTCTGCGCCCGTGCCACTGGCAAGACCATCGTCTGGCACCATCCCGTGCCCAAAAGCCGGGGCGGTCGCGATGTTGTCCCCATGCACCCCATCTGTCAGCAAACGCTGACTGCCACTTTCACAAACTCCGAACTGCAGCGCCATGGAACAGACGTGGAGGGCCTGTTAGCAAATCCCGCCGTGCGCAAGTTCGTCGACTGGGTTGCGAACAAGGAGCCGGATTTCACCGCCACCACCACCAAGAAGCAACGCTAACCAGGCTGCACTGGCGGCCTTGACCCACAGTCCGATAATCAGGGCCGCTTTGCCGTTACCCAAAACCGGACGTTTGTTCATCGGCACGGTCGGACGGCCAAGCGCCCATGCCGGCGGGTAAATGGCGAGCAGCCGAAGTTCCGCTTCGCGCCCCAATTCCGATCGCTCGACCTTCCGGCCGTCGATCCCGAAAGCCGTCGCTAGTTCGGTGGTGTCCGGCGGGCACGACTGGTGGAAAGCTCAATAACGGTGAACGAACACCAGCAGCCCTTTCCGGAACCGCGGGAGGCGCTGCATTCACGACATCTCGACATCGGCCGGCCTTGCCTCCAGCTTAAGGCCATGAAGCAGAGGCCGCTTACGAGCGAGCTGCACCACTGGTGGCCGCGAACGCTCGCAGAGCACTGGGCGGCGGGTGACGGTATGGTTTCGGTGATCCGGCCGGATGGAACCGTACACCGCGCGCCGCCGGGCGCATTCGGCGCGATCACCAACGCCCATCATATGAAGATGGGCGGACCGTGGGACTTGACCTTCGAGCCGATCTTCAACGAGCCCGACAACGAGATGGCCACGCTTTTGCGATGCTGCCGACGCTCGAGGCTTCGCTGGCGACGCCCCACCGGCCTAGCCTAGCAATGTTTCTTCTTGCCGGGGGCTAGGGTCCCGCACTTCGCCGTTAAGGGCGGAGAAGTCGTTCCGACGCGCCAACCGCCTTACATGGGGCGGCGTGCAGTTCCCGCCGCCTTTGTAGATTTTGTGTGTCTCGCGAGCCTGTAAGTTCGTCAGCAGATAGAAAGTTGGCGTAAGGGTACGCAGGTCGAGCTCGAGAAACAGAAAGAAGTCCGCGTCACTCTTGGCGTTCATATCAACAGGCCAGCGGGTGATCTCGGATGGCCGGTTCAGGAACTGGCGGGTTTTCACCTCTATTCCGGACTGCAAGGACGAAAGCTTGGTCGCCATGAACTGGATCATAACACCGGTTGCTCAACGGCGCATGTCCCGAGCCCGGTGCCAGGAGAACGGCCGGTTTCAGGGACGACTGGAAAAACCCGAGCGGCGACAATTGGCGCAAACGCGGACCTTCAACCGTCCAGTTCCGAATGGCAGGTAAGGCCGCACGGTTGTCGTCACGATCAGCTGAACGGATGTCCGCTTCCGCTGGCGGACAAAGCACGAAGTCACGGACTGAGTACGGGTCGGCAAAAGTCTGCCGCAGCTCGGCCATGATCGGCGCCCAGCGGGTTCTCAATCGCTATCTCGCGCGTGACCGGGTGCGCGACCAGAGCGCTTTTGAGGATGCCCAGCGCGACTACCGGGATGCCGCAGGCAAGCGCGAAGCAGCCGGTGCGCTCCCCCGGGCTTGGTTAGAACTGCTACACGAAGTCGAGGGCCAAATACCGCAGATCGTCGGGGACAAGGCCGAGGCGCTTTGCGGGTTTCGTCTTGGCGATGACGATATTCGCGCGTTCCTTAAAACGCTCGGGCAGGCAGAGCGCACAATAGGCGCCCTCCCCTTCGCCAAGCCGCGGACTTTCAGTTCTGGAGGTGACACTGGGCCGGACGGGCACCAGCCAGCGCCGGCAGAAAAGCCTGATCTGGGCGTTCGGTTCACGTTGCTCGGACGGGGAATCAAAGCAGCCAACGCGAACATGGCGCTGGTCGAGATCCTGAGAGCATTGGTGACCCGCGACGCCGCAAAGGTTCAGCTACTGTCCGACGCCATTCGGACGCCGAAGCGCAGCCAGATCGACCGAAGCCCGGAGCGCATCAATCCCGGGCGACCCGACCTTGCCCGGGCCGTGGACATAGGCGCCGACTGGGTGGTAGGGTTGAACATCTCCAATCGCGAGAAGATGGGGATCATACGGACAGCCGCAAAGATTTACGGGCTGGTGATCCCACGCGACCTCGACATCTCGCTGCCGAACGCTGGGTTAGCCTCGTTCACACGTCTTCATCTTGATGGAACGTAGGCTTCTTTCCTGAGCCGATCAGACCGGGCCTCCTATCCACTTTCCACTCGATGCGGACGTTCGGTCAGAACAGCGATCCCTCCTCCGCAATCATGCGCTCCAGGAGGTGCGTGAAACTTTGGGCAACAGGCATCGCATCCTCCCGCGAGAGGCCGATGAACGGGCACTGCTTGACCCTGAAACCCTCACAAGCAGCGTCAAACGCGAAGCCTTCACCGCCTCCATTAGACCCAAAAGCGATCAAGCCTGGCGCAAGCTCCTGGAACTGATAATCGCGATTGAACGGGAGCAATTCGGCTATGCTCCATAGCACCAAGTAGTGCTCACCGATGAAGCCCTCGCCACCATCCTGCTTCAGCAAGAACGCCTTGTAGTCTTCGGGCAAGGGCGTTTGGAGTTCGACTTCGACGACCGCGATATCGTTCGCTTGCGCCGGAGCACGGGCCTCGAATTGGGTGAGAACTGGCATCGGCTTATGCTACTGCCGACGATGTCCGCTTTCCACTCGAAGCAGACGCAGGTGACGGCTGAACGGGTAGCTCGGACGCCTGATCGTGCAGCAAGCGAACCAGCAGCAGCCGCTTGATGCCGTTCAGGTCTGGAGCAGCAGCTGCCATGCATCCTCGCGAAGACAAACGTTACAGGATCTCGCTTTATGGTTCGCCGGATACTCACTATCGCGCTCATGGCGGGGTGCTTCGCGCTCGCTAGCTGCAGCACAATGCGCGGGCTTGGCCAAGATCTCAGGTCGGTCGGAGGGGAGTTGGAGGAAGCTGCCAAGTGACTGGCGGGAGCTCGCCCGGTGCAAAGCGAACGCCGAACGACTGCTATCAAGCGCTGCTGAAACCCTCCGTAGACGCGTGAGTGCAGTCCGACGGAGATTGCGCCCTTGAATCTGCCCGGCCGATCGACATCCGCCCTCCACCCATTGCAGACATTCGTAGAATGGCGGCTTTGCGCCAGTCCAAATCATTCAGCGGCTCCTCGCGCCTCCGGAAGAGCGGACATTCACCAGGCTTGAGGGGTGACGAACTCGCCCGCGGTTTTCATCGGCTGCCATTTGTCAGGTTCTGCTCTGGCACTTCCATCAGCGAGTCACCACCGAGCGAACGATACAGGACCACGAGATTCTCGGCACGGGCGCGGCGGGCGAGGACGAGGTTCTGCTGCGCCGAGTAGAGCGTGCGCTGGGCGTCGAGGCTGGTCAGGAACGTGTCGATGCCGCCACGATAGCGCGCATTCGTCAGGACATAATTGTCGCGGGCGGAGGCGACGAGGCTGGTCTGCGCCGCGGCTTGCGCGCCGATGGTGCCGCGGCGGGCCAGCGCATCCGACACTTCGCGGAAGGCCACCTGGATGGCGCGCTCATACTGGGCCAGCGCAAGCTGCCGCTGGGCCTGCGTGAAGGCGAGGTTGGCGCGTCGGCCGCCGGCATCGAAGATCGGCAGACTGAGGCTGGGGGCAACGCGAAAGTTGAAGGCGTCGGACGAGAACAAAGAACCCAACGCATTGCTCGCGAGCCCGGTCAGGGCGGTCAGGCTGATTGTCGGGAAGAACGCCGCGCGAGCGGCGCCGATCCGGGCGTTGGCGGCGCGCAGCAGATACTCGGCCTGGACCACGTCCGGGCGGCGCAACAGGATGCGGGAGTTCAAGCCGGCGGGAAGCTCGCCGAGCAGCGGGTCGACGCTCTCGATCCCGCTCGGAAGCAACGTGTCGTCGACTGGCGCGCCGACGAGCAGTTGCAGCGCATTTCGGTCCTGCGCGACGACGGCGGTCAGCTCGGCGATATCGCTTACAGCCTGGAAAAGGACGGTTTCCGCCTGCCGAAGATCCGTCCGCGGCGCGATGCCGCCACGCAGCCGCGCACCGGTGAGTTCGACCGAGCGCCGCGCGTTGCTCTCGGTGTCCCGCGCGATGGCCAGCAGGCTGCGGTCGGATGCCAAGGTGACGTAAGCGGCGGCGACCTCGGCGACGAGCGACAGACGCGTGGCGCGCGCCCCGGCCTCGGTTGCGAAATATTGCTGCAGGGCGGCGTTGCTGAGGCTGCGCACGCGGCCGAACAGGTCCAGCTCGAACGCGGACAGGCCGATGTCGACGCCGTACGATTGCCGAATCCCGCCGCCGCTGCCCCCAGTGCCCGTTCCGTCGCCGCCTGATCCCGCGCCGCCGTCCGACGAGCCGCCACTGCGGCTGAGCCCGACGTCCGCGCCGACGTCGACGCGCGGCAGGCGTTCGGCACGCTGGATGCGATACTGGGCGCGGGCGCTGGCGATGTTGGCCGCGGCGATGCGCAGGTCGCGGCTGTTGCCCAGCGCTTGCGCGATCAGCGCCTGCAGCTTGGGATCGCGAAATATGTCGCGATAGCCGACCGTGGGGAGGGACGCTTCGCTTTGACGAAGATAGGCATCGCCGACCGGCCAACTCGGCGGAACGGGCGATGCGGGCTGCACATAAGGGGGCTCCAGGCTGGTGCAGGCGGTCAGCGCCGTTGCAGCCAGAAGGGGAAGAAGCCAGCGCCTCATATCGCCAGCGACCCCGTGGCCGGCGAAGGCTCCGCCTTCGGCTGACGACCGAACAGCCGGCGCACCAGCACGAAGAACAGCGGCACGAAGAAGATCGCGAGGATCGTGGCGGTGAACATCCCGCCCATCACGGCGGTGCCGATGGCCACCCGGCTGCGCGCCCCGGCGCCCGTCGAAATCGCGAGGGGAAGGACGCCGAAGAAAAAAGCGAGGCTGGTCATCAGGATGGGTCGGAGGCGCAGGCGCGCCGCCTCGATCGCCGCGTCGTATGCACTGCGGCCGCGGCGTTCGGCCTGTTCGGCGAACTCGACGATGAGGATCGCGTTCTTGGCGGACAATCCCATGGTGGTGAGCAGTCCGACCTGGAAGTAAACATCGTTTTCCAAACCCCGCGCCCACACGGCCAAAGCCGCGCCAAGCAGGCCCAAGGGGATGACGAGCAAGACCGAGATCGGGATGGACCAGCTCTCGTAGAGCGCGGCCAGGCAGAGGAAGATGACGAGCAGCGACAGCGCGTAGAGAAGCGGCGCCTGCCCGCCCGAGAGCCTTTCCTGGTACGACAGTCCGCTCCAGTCGACCGACGTCCCGGGCAAGGCGCTCGCGAGTTCGGCCATCCGGTCCATCGCCTCGCCCGAGCTTCGGCCCTCTGCCGCCTGACCCGAGAACTCGTACGCGGACACGCCGTTAAAGCGGGACAGGCCGGTCGGGGCCTGGCCCCAACTGGTGCTGGCGAAAGCCGAGAACGGCGCCATCGCGCCCGTTGCCGATCGGACGAACCAATTCGCCAGGTCCTCCGGCCGCGACCGGTATTGCGCATCGCCTTGCACATAGACGCGCTTGACGCGGCCGCGGTCGATGAAGTCGTTGACGTAATCGCCGCCCCAGGCGGTCGACAGCGTGGAGTCCACATCCGCCTGCGCGAGGCCAAGCGCGCCGATCCTGGCCTGATCCTGTTCCACCTGCAGCGTCGGATTGTCGTCCAGGCTGCCCAGCCGCACCGATGCAAGCAGCGGATCCTTCTCCGCGGCTTCCAGCAGCCGTTCGCGCGCCGCCACGAACTGCGCGCGCGGCATGCCCGAGCTGTTGAGCAGCTGCATGGTGAAACCGCTCGACTGCCCCAGCCCGCGGACGGGAGGCGGGCTGAGCGCGTTGAAGCGGACGTCGCGGAGCGAGGACAGGCTCTTGGTGGCGCGTTCGGTTATCGCGTCGGCGCTGTTCTCGGGTCCTTGGCGCTGGTCCCAAGGCTTGAGCGACAGAAAGCCGCGGCCCGCATTCTGACCCGAGCCTTGCTGGCTGGACCCGACCACGGCGTAGATGGTGTTGATGTTGCGGCTTTCCGGTCCAAGGAAATAGCGCTCGATCTCCGCAACCGCGGCCAGCGTGCGCGCCTGCGTGGCGCCGGGCGGAAGCGAATATTGAATCTGCGCGACGCCCTGGTCCTCGCTCGGCAGGAAGCTCGTCGGCAGGCGCAGGAAGACCACGGCCAGGATCGCGGTCAACCCGGCGAACACCGCCATCGACGGCCAGCGGAAGCGGATAACTGCCTTGACCCCGCGAACGTAACGGTCGGTCGTCCACGCGAAGCCGCGATTGAAGCGGTCGCCGAAGCGCGCGGCGAAGGCGGCGACGCGATTCCGGGGCGGGGCATGCGCCGTATGCGGCTTGAGCAAGGTCGCGGTCAGCGCGGGCGTCAGGACCAGTGCGACGACCACCGACAGCATCATCGACGATACGATGGTGATCGAGAACTGGCGGTAGATGACGCCCACCGACCCGCCGAAGAACGCCATCGGCAGGAACACCGCCGATAGCACAAGCGCAATGGCGATGAGCGCGGTCTGGATTTCCGACATCGACTTTATCGTCGCCTCGCGCGCGTCCAGCCCATCCTCGGCCATGACGCGTTCGACATTCTCCACCACGACAATGGCGTCGTCGACCAGAAGACCGATGGACAGCACGAGCCCGAACAAGGTCAGCGTGTTGATGGAGTAACCGAACAGCGCGAGAATGCCGAACGTGCCGAGCAGCACCACGGGCACCGCGATCGTCGGGATCAGCGTCGCGCGCCAGCTCTGCAGGAACAGGAACATGACGATGACGACGAGGATGATCGCCTCGATCAGCGTCTTGACCACTTCGTTGATCGACAGGCGAATGAACGCGGTGCTGTCGTTGGGAAACGCATATTTGAAGCCGGCCGGGAACGATTTGGAGCGCTCGGCTATTTCGGCGCGCACGAGGTCGGCGGTCTGCAGCGCGTCGGCGCCGGGCGCGAGCTGGATCGCGATACCCGCGCCGGGGTGGCCGTTCAGTCGGCTGACGTTGTTGTAACTTTCGCTGCCAAGTTCGACCCGCGCAACGTCTTGGAGCACCACGCGCGAGCCGTCCGGCTGCGTCTTGAGGATGATCTGGCGGAACTGTTCGGGATTGGTCAGCCGCGACCGGGCCGTGACGGTGGCGTTGAGCATTTGCTCGCCCGGCGACGGGCTGCCGCCGACCTGCCCGGCGGCGACCTGAGTATTCTGCGCCTGGATCGCGTTCGACACGTCCGCCGGGATCAGTCCGAAGCTCGACAGCTTGTACGGGTCGAGCCAGATCCGCATCGCATATTGCGACCCGAACACGTTGATGTCTCCAACGCCCGGCACGCGCCCGAGTGGGTCCTGCAGATTGGAAACCAGATAGTCGGAAACGTCGCCGGACGTCGTCCTGTCGCTCTCGTCGTAGATCGACACGACCATCAGAAAGTCGGCATTGGACTTGGTGACGGTCAGGCCCTGCTGCTGGACCTGCTGCGGCAGCCGCGGCAGTGCCTGCTGGACTTTGTTCTGGACCTGAACCTGCGCGATGTCGGGGTCCACGCCTTTGTCGAGGGTGACGGTGATCGCGACCTGGCCGTTGGAATTCGAGCTGCCGGAGAAGTAGAGCAGCCCGTCGATGCCGGTGAGCTGCTGCTCGATAACCTGCGTGACGCTCGATTCGACCGTCTCCGCCGACGCGCCGGGATAGTTGGCGCGGATATTGACCGACGGCGGCGCGATGTCCGGGTACTGTTCGATAGGCAGCGTCAGGATGCCGCCGACGCCGGCCAACATGATGACGATGGAGATGACCCACGCAAAGATCGGCCGGTCGATGAAGATGCGTGAGATCATTGGATCAGCGCGCCGTCTTCGCGCCGGCTGCTTCCGGCCCGCGGGGAGGCGGCGATCCCGCGGGGACCGGGCGCACGGCCCCGTTGGGCCTGACGCGTAGCAGCCCTTCGGTGATGACGCGGTCGCCCGCGCCGAGGCCCGCCGTTACCAGCCATTTGTCACCCACGGTGCGATCGGCCGTAACCGAGCGCTGGACCGCCTTGTTGCCGGAGCCCACGAGAAACACCGTGGCATTGCCGCGCGGGTCGCGAGAGACGGCCTGTTGCGGCACCAGGATCCCGTCCGAAACCGTCTGCTGCACCAGCCGGGCCCGTACGAACATGCCCGGCAGCAGCAGGTTCTGCGGATTGGGGAAACTCGCCCGCAGCGTCACCGATCCCGTGCCCGGATCGACAACGGCTTCGGCGAATTGGAGCGTGCCCGTGTAGCCGTAGTCCGTACCGTTTTCGAGTGTCAGACGCACCTGTGCGCGCGACGGGACCGATCCTCCGGCTGCCAGTGACTGGCGCAATTGCAGCAGCGCGGCGCTCGACTGCTGAATGTCGACAAAAATCGGGTCGAGCCGCTGGATTGTCGCCAGGGGCGCCGCCTGCGAGGCGGTGACAAGCGCGCCGGTGGTAAAAATCGATCGCCCGATCCTGCCCGTGATCGGCGCGGGAACGCGGGTGAAGCGCAGGTTGATGTTGGCGGTGTCCAGCGCCGCACGGTTCTGGGCCACGGCCGCGCCAGCCTGCTGCGCCGTCGCCTGGACGTCCGTGAACTCCTGCTGGCTGACGGCCTCGATCTGGGCGAGTGGCCGGTAGCGATCCGCCCGCACCCGCGCCGCGTTCTGCGTCGCCTGTGCGCTACGCAATGCGGCGCGCGCCTCCGCGGCCTGCGCTTCGTAAAGCGAAGGATCGATCTGATAGAGCGTTTGTCCGGCGCGGACGATCGAACCTTCGGCAAAGGCGCGCGAGCGGATCACGCCCGAAACCTGCGGCCGGACTTCGGAGGTCTCAAACGCCGCGGTGCGCCCCGCCAATTCTACCGCGAGGGGTACCGCTTCGGCCCGAAGCACGACGAAACCGACTTCGGGCGCCGGCGGCGGCCCCTTCGTCTTCTCATCGGCGGCCTCTCCGCACCCGCCAACAAACACCGCAAGCGAAAGCGCTGCCAAAGCCGTTCTTCTGCGCGCATCAAACTTTCGCATGGATGCCCCGCTAGGTAGCACGTTAAAACGTGTCAATCATCCATCCTAATCTTTCAAACAATGTTCAATCTAAGTACCCATCTACGAGGTTCATGCATCTTATTTACCTTGATCGGATAGGATCAAGGATGAGCCAGCGGACAGACTGACAAGAAAATTCCAGGAGATGAGGCCCTCGCGCGCAAAGGCAGAAGAAAGTGGTGCGTGTTCTTTGAAGACGATCAAACCACCGGCCTTGAACTTGCCGCAAGGGATTTCACCACCGAGGAGGCAAACGGTTCATTTACGAAATCGACAGGTGCCGGTGAGAAGGAGAACTCCCAAGAACCAGCACCGGGCGAGCCCGATGCGGTCCGACATCACAATCAAGCGGCTGATCGTCAGAGGGGCCCGGCCCGCAGCGTACTAAAATCACGAAGTCGCCGGCGGTTCCTTTATTGCAGCAGGCAACCGACACCGTAGTTCACCGGTCTATAAACCACCTCCCGACCGCTTCTTGATCGTCTGCACCTCACCGCCCGCGGCTTTAGTACCGATGTCCGCTTTCCGCCCAGAGCGGTCATTCGCGCTCTACCCTCATCACCGATCACGAAAAGGTCTTGTTCTGCGAATTCAAGCTCAACGGTTCGTGGTGCTGACTCTGACGCGGCAGAGGCGCGCGCGGACTTCCGCGCCGTGTCCACAGTGTTCGCCAAGCCCTTTCAGAGCGGCGCGCTCGAAGCGTTCCGCTTCGTCGCAGGAAACCGGGTGCTGCGCGAAGCCTGGGCCGTCCGGCCGCAGCTGCGATCGTCGTGAAAGTGCATCGGTCGGGCGGCATGCGCGGCGGTTAGCTCCGCTCTAGCCGGTTCACGCCAACAGCTACGGTGAACGACACCGATCCCAGCAGCGCCGTCGAACGCGTGTTCAACGACGGCAGGAACAGCCAGTCGCACCGCACTGCGGCAGGCGTCAGCTCAACCAGCATATAACCACGCCGGCTTGTGTCGCACCAGCGCAGCGACGCGTTGGTGCGCGCAAAATCGGCGGCGATGCGCGCCGGATCGCCCGTGAAGCGCTTCTCCAGTCCCATGGAGGAGACCGCGTGCCCGGCGAACTCCACGCCGGCGGCGCGGCCGTCGTTCTGAAGGTCATACGCCCAGGCATTGTGGCTGTCGCCGCTCAGCGTCACAAGGTTTACGCGCGCCGCCTGCGCGGCCCCCAGCAGGCGCGCACGGGCAGCGGGGTAGCCGTCCCATCGATCCAAACCGAACGGAATGCCGGCGCCGGCGAGCGCCACGCCCTGCGCCAGTTCGCGCTGCGCGCCTTCGTCGAGCGCGGTTCCGGGCGCGAACCACTGTGGTGCACCAGGCGGCAACAGCGTCGGACCCATAACGGTTTGCTGCGCCAGCACCTGCCATGGCCGCCCGGAGCGCACCGACTCGCCCATTCCGTCTGCGAGCCAGCTTTCCTGTGCCGTCCCCATCATCGTCCGGCGCGGGTCGGCAAGCGCCCCGCTGCGAAACGCCGCAATCGCCGCGCGCGCATCGCTCCGGCCCGCGAGCGCCTCGCCGACATCAAGCTGCCGGTCGCGACCCACTAGCCGCGTCTCCAAGCGGAAAAGCGTGGCGAGGTCGCCGATCCGGTAGCGGTCGTACGGCGCGCGTCCCATCGGCATCCATTCGTCATAGGCGCGCATGCCCGCGGCCTTGCGGGCTTCCCAGCTGCCCTCGTTCTTGCCGTGCCCGCGCGCGCCGCCGCGCCATGCATTGTTCGCCGTTTCGTGGTCGTCCCACACGGAGATCATCGGGTGACGCGCGTGCAGCGCCGCGAGATCAGGATCGGCGCGATAGCTGCCATAGCGCGCGCGATAGTCTGCAAGCGCCACCGTCTCCGCTGCCGGCAGCACGCCCCGCGCGGCTGCCATGCCGGGCAGAGCGTCCGACCGGTCTACCGGGGACTCGTAGATGTAGTCCCCGAGGTGCACGACCAGGTCGATGTCGTCCCGCGCCGCGATGTGCGCATAGGCGTTGAACCAGCCGGATGTCGCGTTTGCGCAGGACACCACCGCGATGCGGTAACGATCGACCCGCCCCTCGGGCAGCGTGCGCGTGGTTCCGGTCTCCGACCGCGCCCCGCCGTCTCGGTCGACGAAGCGATAATGGTAGCGGCGGCCGGATCGAAGACCGGCGACACGAACCTTGGCACAAAAATCGCTGTTGACCGAGGCCACGGCCTCGCCGCGCACGACCGAACGCCGGAAGCGAGCGTCTTCCGACACTTCGACGCGCAGCCGTGTGGCGCCGGGCGCGACATAACGTGTCCACAAGGTGACTTCGCCTTGCCCCGGGTCACCGCTGGCCACACCGTGCGTGAAGCCTGCCGCAGGTGCGCCCATCAGGCGCGAGGGAAGGATGAGCAAGCCCGCGCCGGCTAGTCCGCCGCGAAGCAGATCGCGTCGCTCGAAAGTGGGGGTCATGGCAGGCTCCGGCAGTTGGCTTCGCCGGCGCTACCGCTCCTGTGTGAAACAATTGCGTCGGCTGCACCGGGGCAAGACGCTGTAATCATTCTGCTTCTGTATCGTTATCGATCCGTCTCATTTCCGCCGCCGAGCCGTCGCGGCCTGCTGCTAGCCGCTGCCACGACCCGGCGCGAACCACTCCGCGCGGCTTCAGCGAGGCTCACATGAACAACCGACCGCACACCGGAACGAGGCTGGCGCGCGCTTTCCGCACGGGTCTTCTGGCGAGCGCATTCCTGCCTGCAGCGGTCCTGGCGCAGGAGGTCGCGGGCCCACCGGACAGCGCCGCCGCGCCGGCTGCGGAGAGCGAGGACGAGATCGTCGTCACAGGCTCGCGCGCGTCCCGGCAGAACGCCGTGGCGCGCAAGCGTGCCGCGCCGACGATCCGCGACGTGGTGTCCTCCGATCAGATCGGCCGGCTTCCCGACTACAACACGGCCGAGGCGGTTCAACGCTTGCCCGGTGTCTCGGTTGAAACCGATCAGGGCGAGGCGCGCTATGTGATCGTGCGTGGCGTCGACCCCAACCTCAACCAGGTGACGATCGACGGCAACCTCGTCGGCGTGCCCGAGGCGGAAGGACGCCGCACGGCGCTGGACACCATCCCGTCCGACCTCGTGGCGGCGATCGAGATCGTCAAGGCCGTGACCCCCGACTACGACGCCAACGCGATCGGCGGCAGCATCAACATCGTCACGCCTACCGCCTTCGACCGGGCGGGAAGCTTCGGCTCGCTCACCGCGCGGGGCAACTATAACGACAAGTCGGGCAAGCTGGGCTACGGCGGCGCGGGATTGTACGCCACCAAGTTCGGCGCCGACCAGTTCGGCGTCGCGGTCGGCGGCAGCTACTTCAAGCGGTTCATCGAAAGCGATCTTGCCGAGCCGATCAACTACGCCACGATCGCGCCGGGCGTCACCGGGCCGACCGCGTACCGCTTTTACGATTACCGCATCGTACGCGAACGGATCGGTGCGATCCTCAACCTCGACTTTCGTCCAAGCTCGGACGTGCGGTTCTACGTCCGCAACATCTACAACGAGTTCACCGACGAGGAGGACCGCAACCTCTTCAATTTCACTTTCCCGCGCGGGGCGGCAACGGTGATCTCGCCCACGCAAGTGAGCTTCGCGCGCGGTCAGGCGACGCGTGAGTTCCGGCGCAACGAGCAGACGCAGAAGCTCTTCAACGTGTCGCCGGGAGCGGAGCTGCGGTTCGACCGCATCTTCCTCGACCTGAACTACACTTTTGCTCACGCGCAGGAGCATACGCCGGTCCGCAATGACATCGAATTCAGGTCGGCGGACGTGCTCGCCAACACGATCGACCTGTCGACGCCGCGCCCGCGCTTCACCGCCGTCGATCCGCGGGCGTTCGATCCAGCCGCGTTCCCCGTCCGCCGCATTCGCCTGCGGCAGGAGGAGATCGAAGAAGATCTGCACGCGTTCCGCGCCGATCTTCGCTACGAATTCGCGGATGACAGCTTCATCAAGTTCGGCGGCAAGTACACCACCCGCAAGAAGGTGCGCGAGAACAGCCAAAGCCAATTCGATCCGGCGCGGCCGGTGACGTTCGCCGAAACGGGATCGGTCCTGCCGCCGCCTGATGACTTCTACGAAGGCGACTACGCGTTGGGCTTCGGTCCGACAATCGACTATCGGCAGGCCTTGCGCTTCTTTGAAGCCAATCAGACGACCCTGTTCCGCCAGAATGCCGCGCAGACGTTGATTAACGATCTCAGCTCCGACTACGACATCGATGAAGAGATTCTGGCGGGCTACGCCATGGGACAATTCGACTTCGGCCCCTTGAGCGTTATCGCAGGCGTCCGGGTCGAACGTACGGATGCGACCTACCGCGCCAATTCGGTCCGCGACACGGACGGCGACCGCGTGCTCGAACTCAGCGACATCGTGCCGCTTTCGTTTGATCAGAAGTACACGGACGTGCTGCCCAGTGTTCACCTCAACTACCGCCCGGCTCCCGACGTCGCGATCCGCGCCGCATACACCAACACGATCGGCCGCCCCAACTTCAGCGACCAGGTGCCGACGTTCAGCGAAACGAGCGGCGTAGGCACCGCCGGCAATCCCGACCTGCAGCCATATAAATCGATGGGCCTGGACTTTTCCGCGGAATATTACCCGAACCGCGACAGCGTGTTCTCCGCGGCGGTCTTTTACAAGAAGATCGAAAACCCGGTCTTTTCCCGCATCCTGCTGAACACCGATTTTGCGGGTGTCGAACTCACGTCGCTGACGCAGCCGTTCAACGCCGACAAAGGTTACATCCTGGGCTTCGAGGCCAATGCGCAAACCCGCTTCGGCTTCCTGCCCGCACCTTTCGACGGGCTGGGCGCGTCGGTGAACGTGACCCATTCGGACTCCGAGGTCGAAGTCGTCGGCCGCGAGAACGAGAAGATACCGTTCTTTCGGCAGGCCGACTGGATCGTCAACGCCGCCTTGTTCTATGAAAAGGGTCCGTTGGAAGCGCGGCTTGCGCTCAGCTATCGGGACGATTTCATCGTCAACATCGGCTCGTCCACCGCGTCTGACATCTACGACAAGGCGCGCACGGTCATCGACGCTAGGGTCAGCTACCGGTTGTTCGACGGCTTCGAAGTTTTCGGCTCCGTGTCCAACCTCAGCAACGCCCCGCAGGCGTTCTACCAGACGGTCAAGCGCCAGATCTACTCGCGCGAGATCTACTCGTTCAACGCGGACTTCGGCGTGAGTTTGAGCTTCTGAACCTCACGGCAATCCTGGTAATGGCGGAGCTGACGGTCGCACCCGCGCCCGTCGTCGCGCGTTTTCCTGCACCGGAAGCACGTCAGGGCGTGGCGGTCGGCCGTGACCGCTTCTACGCGATCGATAACAGCGCCATCGCGGCCTATGACAAGCGCACCGGCAAGCGGTTGAACGCTTGGGCCGGCGATTCCGCGCTGTTCCCGCATCTGAACTCGTGCACGGTCGTAGCCCGGGACCTTGTGTGCGCGAGCTCGAATTACCCGGCCGTGCCGATGAGCAGCTCGGTCGAGGTGTTCGACGCGGCAACCCTTCGGCACAAGCGCAGCCACAGCTTGGGACCGGGTGTCGGCTCGCTCACCTGGGTCGTTCGCCGCGGCAGGCAGTGGTGGGCGGGGTTCGCCAATTACGACGGCAAGGGCGGCGAGCCGAACCGCGACCATCGCTCGACCACGCTGGTGCGGTTCGACGATGCGTTCCGCCGCACGGGCGCCTGGCTGTTCCCGCCAACGGTGCTCGCCGCCTTTGCGCCATACAGCAATTCCGGCGGGGACTGGGGCGCGGACGGCTCGCTTTATGTCACCGGTCATGATCGGCGCGAAGTGTATCGCCTTCGCTTGCCGCAGGCGGGCTCCACTCTGGTTCATCTAGGCACGATCCCGATCTCGACCGGTGGGCAGGCGATTTCCTTCGACCCTGTGAACAAACAACTTTTGTGGTCGATCGACCGTGGCCGCCGGGAGGTCGTGTCAACGCAGCTGACGATTGGACTTCACCCAGCTCGCAAGCGCCGCTGAGCCAGGTCAACGACTGAGATCCTTGCACCTGCGGGGTGAGCACAAATAAACCCATCCATTGTGTTTACACAACGAAATGTTTGAGATAAGGACCGATTTGTAGAAACGGACCGGTGACATGCTCCACAATCGAATCTCTGTATTGAGGGCGGAGCGCGGCGTCAGTCGACGCGAACTGGCGGATGCCGTCGAGGTCAATCAGCAAACGATCGGCTATCTCGAACGCGGTGACTACGGCCCGAGCATGGAGCTGGGCCTTAGAATCGCCGCCTTCTTCAAAGCGCCCGTGGATCTCATTTTTTCGCTGGAGCCGTTCGAAGGGCTCGTCAGCGAACTCACCAAAAAGGGGAAGTAGGATGGCGAACACGAACGAGCGGACCTTGAGCACCAAGGCTCGCAAGACAACCGTTCTCGTGATGTACGGTGCTTACGGCATCGCCATTGCATTGTGGGTTGCCGCAGGGGGATTGCGGCCGCTGCCGGTTGCGTTCCTGATTGTTGCGTTGTTGCTTGTTTCTCTCGGGTCGCTGTTTGTTCTGTTTCAGCGCACGCGCTACTGGAAGTGGGGTAACTCGCCCGACACGGACCTTGACGAGTTCCAGATTGCATCGAGGAACGCGGCTTACAAAAGCGCGTACATGATCGTGGCGACGCTTACGCTGTTCATCATGTTCGTTGGTCGCCTTGTCATGGACGCCACCAGCGTCGTGATCAGCGACTCTGCGCGCGAGCTCATGTTCTGGGGCTGGTTCATGCTCGTTCTGACGCTTCCGGCCGCCTTGCTGGCCTGGACCGAGAGGCCTCTCGACGACGATGGGTTCGTAGCCGCCCGTCGCTAGAAGTCGCACTCACCCGCTATAGATCTAACCTTGAGGAGAGCCGAACCGCCGCCTTGCCACCGCCCGATTTACGGCTTGGCTCTTCCTCTGGATCGGCTGTCCGAAAGTGGCTTACGCCTGCATCTCGAATATCGCTCGCGCTCCTGGTCTCGTTCGGTTCACCATTGTTTTGCAAGCCCACAAACTTTTGAAAGGACACCATGATGAAGACGATCAAAACGATGACTGCCCTGGTGCTCGTACTCGCTCTTGCGCCGTCGGCAGCGATTGCGATGCAATCCAAGACCGTGGTGACCAGCGCCAACCAGCTGCCGGTCTACAGCTATCAACTGCCAGCCGCGCCGTCGGCGCTGCTCGAAGGACCCATCGCTCCGGTTATGGCGCTTGCCGAGCAATTGTTGCGTGATGATGCCAAGACGCTCGCCGCCTATGAGATCACCGACCTGTCGACGCGTGAGGAGATGCTGGGGCGGCGGCTGGTGGTCGCAACGCTCAAGCGCGATCTCGCGACGGTCAAGGCGACTGCCGTTGAGCTGCGGGCGATCCAGCAACGCGAAGATCGCAAGCTCACGGCCGGGCTTGTCGGAGAGATCATCGCGGAAAGTTGTGCAGCAAAGGACCCGACAGCCACGGTCAACGCGCTCGTCCCCGCGCGCCTTGGTGCCTTGCCCTGGGCGCAGGTCGACAGCTGGATGAAGCAGACGCGCGCGGGCTTCTCGACCGCCAATCCCGGCCTGATCATCGGTACGTTCAAGCAACAGCTTGATCCCGTCGTCGCGAAGAACGGCAACAAGGTCGACATGGGCACCGCTAGCAGCATCGTTGCGACGCGCATGGCATTGCAGTGCCGCCTCCCGGTGGCGGCGGCGATGGATGCGGCGCTTGGCACCATCATATCCAAGCAAGCGGCCGCCGCACCGGCGGTGGATATCTGGAAGGACCGGGATGTCGTCCTGACGAACGCAATGCCCGGCAAGCCGGTAACGATCGCGATCTGGGATTCCGGCGTCGACATGAGCCTGTTCAAGGCCGCCGCCAACCCCGGTGTCGCGGTATCTTGGGACGGCAAGGTCACCCGGGACCCGCTCCTTCGCGCAGCCGGACCCTATCAGAAAGACACGCAGCGGCTGATGGACCTGGTCAAGGGATCGATGGATCTTCAGGCAGGCCAGCAGACTGCGGAGGCAACCGCCTTTCAGACGTACATGCGCGGAATAAAGCCGGAGCAGGCCAAGGAGGTCGGGGAGTCGCTTGGCTTCGTCGGCAACTACATCCACGGCACGCACGTCGCCGGCATCGCAACGGCGGGCAATCCCTTCGCGCGGGTGAAGGCGATCGCCAACTACTGGCCCTACAGGCAAGAGGACTTCAGGCTCGATCGCGCCGGAGCGGAAGGGCGGGCGAAATTCTACCGTGACATCGTGACGCAGATGAAGCGCGATGGCGTTCGTGTCGTGAACATGAGCTGGCGGGTAAGTCCGGCAGCGTTCGATGGCATGCTGCAGTTGCAGGGCGGCCACCCGGACGCCGAGGCGCGCAAGAAGCTGGCCCAGGAGCTTTACGCCATCGAGAAGACCGCAATGGATGCGGCCATCAAGTCCGCGCCCAACATCCTGTTCGTGGCAGGCGCCGGCAACGAGGCGAACGACTCCAACTTCGCCGACTACATGCCGGCCGGCCTGACGGCGCCCAATCTGCTGACCGTAGGCGCGGTCGACCGTGCCGGGCGCGAAGCGCTGTTCACGTCCATCGGCGGCACGGTCGCGGTGTACGCCAACGGCGTGGAGGTCGAGAGCTTTTTCCCGGGCGGGCAGCGTCGTGCCTTGTCGGGAACGTCGATGGCGAGCCCGCAGGTGGCCGGCATCGCGGCCAAGCTGGTGGCGCTGAAGCCGACGCTAAGCGCTGCCCAGCTTCGTGACCTGCTCGTCTCGACGGCCGACCAACGGGGGCGGACCAAGCTCGTCAACGCGAAAGCCGCGTTCGCGAAAGCGGGTGTGGTTCTCTAAGCCAGCGGTCTAGGGTCGTGGTTAGCAGCATCAAAGCTGCGGCCACGAGCTTTAGCAGAAGCAACTGTCAGATCGCGGGCGGGTCAGGCCCCATGATTATCTGTGCCGCACCGACGGAGCGCCGATGTCCGCTTTCCACCCGTTGCGGACATTCGACGTGCGTCCGCTTTTGGGTTCTGGTAGATACTCGAGGTCACGCTGTGCAATGCTGATGCATGTCGAGTACGTCTCGACGGTACCAAGATCACTTCACTTGATGCGTCTACGATAAGGTGGGCAGGAATCCCATTCCGGGCGTCGAATAGGACTGCAACCTGGGATGCCTTCAATGACATTACTCGTAGAGATTTGAGCCGCCGGCGGAGGGCTTCATCATACGCTGGTGGAATTCGGAGAATTCGCGAAGGCAGCACACGCCCCCCTACTCGCGGCCGCCGGCGCTTGCCCCAGATTGCATGTGCCGTAAGCAGCCAGCGAGCACTTGAAGGCGGAACGGCTAATGACAGGATCAACGCAGACGTTTGGAGTGGCGGAGCCTGCGCACGATAGCGCAGAGTTTCGGGACCTGATGGCCGGCGTCGGCTACCTGATGTTCTACTGGACGCTTCTGGATCAGGCCGTACTCGACGGGATCCAGCATCTGCGCACGTTCGAGGGCGAAGCAGGGAAGTCGAAACCGCGCGCTACGTTCGCTGAGCGCCTAGCCGAATGGCAGGCGCTCGCGAGCCAGAAAAGCCGCCGGAACCTGCAAGCAGCAAACAGACTGGGTGATCTCGCCAGCCAGGCCGAGCGCCTAAACCGCAAGCGTAAGCTGATCGTCCAGAGCTTCACGGGCGCATCGCACGGCAACGAAGAGGGCGGGTCTGCCATCTACTTCGCGGAAGCGGGCATCACGGCGCCCCGGTCCGCGCAGATGCGGCTAAGCCAAGCCGAGTTAAACGCTCTTATTGAAGAGGTGCGGTCCTGCCGGCATGCGATCGAGAGCCTGCAAAAGTCACTCTGAAGGCGATGTGACCCGCATATGTCCGACGTTTTCTTAGTCCTTTGCAGGCGCAGGCCTCGGTAAGGCGCCCGCCTGTTCCGCAGCTGCTGCAGGTAAGACCTGGCTCACGGGGACGGTCGGTTCTGACCTCATGGCGTAGATCGCCAGCACCAAGCCTCCGACACCGAGCCGCGCAGACTGGGGCGGCCACGGCGCGGCCGGAAGCCTGTGACGCAACATGCCAGAAGTCCTCAACTGGCGCCGACGATCAAAGCCCATTCACAGGAAACTCGGCGCGCTGGCCGCCTTCAGTCAGCGTGATGGAGGTGAGCTGGGCGTCGATCTCGGGCCTGAAAATGTAGCGCGCTCTCAACTGGCCGCCGGGTTGAATGACGGGAGTCGCCGCGAACAACTCAGCCGGCTCACGCGTTGCGTTGAAGGGTTGGCTAGCCTCAAGCGACGCACCGTCCGCGTCGGCGAGCACCAACTTCAACCATCCTGTGAAATATTGTGGGCTCGCCGAGGTGTTCTTCACGGTGAAGAAGGCGTGCACCTGGTGGGTTGGATATCCACGTGCGACCACCACTCGGTCGACGCGGACATCGACCCGGTTCAGCGGCTTGAAGCCACTGATTGCCACCGGGCCAGGCTGCGGTGCCGGCTGGGACGGCGGGGTCACCACCACCGGCGGAGTCTGCGGCGGTGGGATCTGCGGCGGTTGCTGGGGCGCCGGTCCGCTCGGAGACGGTTGCAAGCGCGCCAGCTCAGTCGACCAGAACGGCCATCCGCTCTGCGCCTCCCTGATGAGGTGCACTTCGCCTAGAACGTTTTGATCGATTATGTAACGCGCCCCATCCGGAAACTGAGCGGTCAGGTGCTTGCCACCCGGAGCGGGATCAAATGCGATCGACACGCCGGCCGAGGACTCACTCTTCGTACTATGGCGGATTAAGCCGGTTACTCGGCCGCGATCAGCAGGACTAAATCGCCAATTCGATGGCCCTGAAACCTCACGCCAATGCCCTTGGAGCGCCTGTGCGAGGGAGATTTGGTCAGCTGTGGGCTATTGGTTTGCTGCCGGCGCCTGCGCGCCTGTCGAAACGCCGGACGTTCGATCGACAGCGCCGCGGAGGCGACCGCCGATCTGCGCGGACAACGGTTGGTGGATCAGCGTCGTCGCGGCCAACGTGATGAAGAGGGTGCGGAGACGAGAGCGGGTGGACGAAAGCATCAGCGTTCCATTCAGCTGTGAGTTGGCGTTTAGGGAGCGGAAACGTCTTAACGGCGCGCGCACCTGCTCGGCTTGCGAGCGCTTTCGAGCACCGCTTTCATTGCATTGCCCGCGACTTGTGCAGTGCGGATCGGCCGCCCGCCTTTACCGATCGAACCTTCCATGCTTCCGCCACTGACCGTGCCGGCGACTGCTCCCGCCGCGGCTCCAAGTAGTCCGGCCTTCTTGCTCTTTGATGATCGGCTGCTGAGCGCACTATCAGAACCCGCGCGGTTCGCTCGGGAGATCAAGCTCACCAATCTAAAGCCATTGCCACTTTTGGCCTCGGTCGGTTCCATTGCGATTACGGTGCACGCTACTTCCTCAAGTACATCGCCCTGTTTGGCACCGGACGCGGGCGTGGAGCCTACAACCCCTATGGCCAGGCAGGCGAAGGCGAGCCCGCAATAGGATTTTCTGAAAGCGGATCTTGTTCATGGGTGCTCACTCCACATCGGAGACGTCGGATAAGCAGCTAGCTAGATGATCACCGCGCCACAGGTGCGTCGTGCAGAACAGTCATTTGTAACAAGTGCGACAGGTGCGAGCCTATCCTCGGCGCGGGGGCCCTGGGACGAACATGTACCCTTGGCCGTGGACGGTGCGGATCGTCTGCGGATTAGCCGGATCCACTTCCAGCTTCCTGCGCAGACGACCCACCCGTGTATCCACGGAGCGGCTGAACGGCTCGGCTTCAGGATCGCCACCCAGATCTAAGATGTCATCGCGCGTCAGCACCTTATTTGGGTTAGTCGCAAACACGTGAAGCAGGGCAGTCTCAAGGGCGCTTAGCGGCACGTGGGTGCCATTCGACGCGTAGAGCCGCCGCGTCTCGACGTTGTAGGTGTTTCGCCCCACCCGCACCTCCGTGCCCATCGTCGCGGGTGCTTCCTCGCTCCGCTCCGCCCGGCGCAGCACCGCCCGAACCCGGGCCAGAAGTTCGCGCAGATCGAAGGGCTTGGAAACATAATCGTCGGCGCCGAGCTCCAGCCCTACCACGCGGTCCACGGGATCGACGTTACCCGTGAGCATGATAATACCGATAGGGCCCAGGCCGCGCAGGTAGCGCGCGAGCGAAAACCCGTCCTCACCGGGCATGTTGACGTCGAGCACCACGAGATCAACAGGCCGCTCGGCAAGCAAGGCGCGCAGCGCCGCTCCGCCTTCGGCCTCGCTCACGTCATAGCCTTGCTTCACGAGATATCGGGCAACCACCGAGCGCAGGTCTTCTTCGTCGTCGACGACAGCGATGTGCACTGGCGCGGTCACGCGGCGAGCTCCGCCAAAAGGCTGCGGACCGCGTTCGGGGAGAAGGGCTTTTCGATGAAGGGCCGCCCGGCCCGCGTAAGAAATCGGACCGCCTCTGCTCCCAACGTGTCACCGGTGAGAAACGCTGTCCGCTGCGCGAGGGCAGGGCGCTCAACCTTCACCCAGGCGAACAGTCCCGGGCCATCCAATCCCGGCATGCGCAGGTCACTGAGCAGAAGATCAATGTCCCGTTCGACCAGAATGTCTTTTGCGGCCGCGCCCGACAAGGCGGTAAGCACCTCATAGCCATCACGCTGGAGAATGGCGGTAATCGCGTCCAGAAGGTCCGGCTCATCGTCCACCACCAGCGCGCTCGAGGGCCGACGGGCGGCAATGGCCTCCTCGCGACGACACGGCTGCTCGTCGCCACGCAGCCCACCGATAGGCGCAAGAGTCACCGCAAAGGTGGATCCCTCGGACGTACTGCGGACTAACTCTAATCGACCGCCGTGCGCTTCCACTACGCCTTGGGAGAAAGACAGGCCAATGCCGGTGCCGGAACCTTGCGGCTTGGTCGTGAAGAATGGTTCAAAAATGCGCCGCTGCGCTTCGGTCGCGATCCCCAAGCCTGTGTCCGACACTGTCACCCGGATCATGCCGGACTCATCAACGCCCGTCGTGATTGTAAGCCGTCTGTCGCCCTGCTTTTCCAACATTGCCTGCTGCGCGTTAACGAATAAGTTGGCAAAAACTTGCTGAAGTTGGCTTTCGTCTGCTTCGGTGCCCGACAGGTCAGGAGCCAGGTCGGCGACGACCTCCACACCAGCCGTGCGCAGGCCGTAGTCAGCCAGTTCGAGCGCGGCCCGTATCACCGCGGAGACGTCCACCTCGCGTCGCTCGGGCGGGCGCTGGCGCGCCATCGCGAGGAAGGTCTGCACGATCTTGCCGCATCGCTCGACGGCACCGCGGATCTTGGCGGCGTCGGCGGCGAGTGCCGTACCGCTCGCCTCTTCCTCAAGCATCGCGGAATACGCCACGACCACAGCTAGCGGGTTGTTGAGTTCGTGCGCCACGCCGGCAAGGAGCGAACCGAGCGCGGTCAGCTTCTCCGACTGGTGCAGAGCCTCGCGCGCGCGGGCGACCTCGGCCTCGGCGCGGTTGCGATCGGTTGTGTCAATCGTGATGCCGCTGGCGCGCGCCGGGGCGCCGTGCTCATCATTGGTGCACCTCCCCCGCAGCACGACCCAGCGAACCTCACCGTCGGGCCGGATGATCCGGTACTCGATTGAGAATGGCCGTCCCGCGAATACGGCCTCATCAACGTCTCTGAGGTAGCGGTCGCGATCATCCGGATGAACAAAAGAGTATCGCAGAGCGTCAGGAATCTGATCGGCGTACGGTATGCCGAAGATCTCGCATGTGCGTGGGGACCACCAGAGTTTCAGCGTCTTTAGGTCGTAATCCCAAGTGCCGAGCTGCGCACCCTCAAGTGCGAACCTAAGTCTCCCCTCGCTCTGCCGAAGGGCCGCCTCAGCAGTGGCGCGTTCCACAGTTGACCGAGTGCGTTCAGCGACGTCCTCAACCAGGCGAACCTCGGCGTCGGTCCATTCCCGCGGAGCGCAGTGCTGGACAGACAACACTGCGATCAGCCGGTCGCGCTTGACCAAGGGCACGGTGATGGCCGAGCGAATACCCATGGCGTCGAAAGCGGCGCGATTATCAGCACCCACCAAAGGGCTCTGATCGACATCGGCAATCTGGACTGTTTCACCGCGCGCCAGCGCCGCCATGTTGTCGTGACCAAAGCTCATCAAGGGATAGCGACCGACGATGGAAGGCAGTTGGCCGTCAACCCAGTCAATATCGATGCTCAGCAAGTCCGCTTCCATATCCATTTCGGCGTAACCGACCCGGCCTACCCCTAGGTGACGGCCGAGCATCTCGACTGCCTCGCGCAACACATCCGGGGCAGTCTCGTGGCGCCGCAATCGGTCGCCCAGCGCTAGCAGAAAAGCTTGCTGTGCTTGCGTGGCGAGCAGACGCGCCTCCACGCGTGCGCGTTCAAGCGCTTCCCAAGTACGTCCCGCCGCTTCTTCGACAACGGTCACTTCAGCGGCGGACCAGCGACGCGGCTGGGCCGACTGAACGGATAGGATCGCGGTGAACCGCCCGTGCTTGATAAGCGGTGCTGCCACGAGCGCAGCCACGCCCCATCGGACGAACGCTCTCAAATGTTCGGGTCCGATCCGGGCATCTGAGTCAAGCTGGCTCGAGACAAAGTGCGTCCGGCTCTATTTTCCGCAACGATGCCCGCGCCAAACGACGAAAGAGGAAAGCGGCCTGCATTTGACTCGACGCTTGCAGTCCAATCGGAGCGCAGCGTCAGCCACTCCTCATGCTCGTCAATTTCGCCATAGCCGACGCGAAGCGCGCCAAGATGCTCGCCGAGCGCCCGATTGGCGTAGCCAAGGATGGTTTGGGGATCGTGCTCTTGGCGCAGGCGCTCCCCTAAGCGCGAGAGAAAGACTCGGTCGCGCTCGCCTAGCGAGCTTTGAATGATCTTCTCACTCATGCCTGATCGCTCCGGCCCCGCTGTCCGAGTAGGTCGCCATACCGGCACCCCCCCCCGATCGCGCTTACGGCCGCCGCAGCGAACTTTGCGCCCCGTTGCAATTGCTACAAATCGCCTCTTCTCGCGACAAGCCTGTGTCAGCGGCAAGGTGCAGAAGCGCCGGCATGGACTGGAGAAAGCCGTGCGCGCCGCGCGAAGATCAAGCTGACTGCGGGGACGAACGTGCGCTGCGAGCGCGCTTCGCCGAGCTTCTGCGGCGTTATTGGTCGCGCTCGACCGCCGCGGACGCCAGCACTCACGGGGCAAAGCCAGCAGAATTGGAAGCGGGAGGTGACGATGCTCAGTCTCGCATCGCGCGCCCATCGTGCCGCTCGTAAGCGTCGGTGGATTACCCGCGTCACGAGAATCAGAACGGTGCGGGTGCGAAGTGGCGCCGAACAAAAATGAACGCGGGTTCTGCCAGGATTGTGGCGACTTGGACCAACACACGCCCGACATCTGAAAGGAGCAGAATGCAATGCCGTTTTCGTTTTCCGGATTAATGATATTGGGTGGCGCCCTGCTGGCAGCAGATGACAACGGCCAACCCAATCTCGCAGGCCGATGGGTGCAGACGAGCGTCGGGCAGGAACTGGTGATCCGGCCTAAGGTGAAACTCACGCCTTACGTGGCCCCGGGCTACGGCACGAACCTTGGCGGATCGGTAGGCTACGGTTCGGCGACGAGCACGGTCGTCACCGCCGAAGCGACTCCGGTGCGTGTGGAACGCAAGATGGCGCTGAATATCGCGGAAGACGGAAGCTTTAATTGGTCAGTGAACAAACGGGAGGCCGAAGGCGCATCCTGCATTCACACCGTCCAGCAGGAGCGCCGCGGCCGTGCTACGCTCTCTGCTGGCCAACTACTGTTAGCCGTAAGCGGCGGGCGCGAGATCGTTTCCAGGAGCTGCGGCGGTGGCGGCGAGACGACCATGCCCGCGGTGACGGAGCGCTATCAGATCGAGCTCACGGGCAAAGAGATGGTGCTCACCTCTGGACCGACCCGCTGGCGACTGAAACGGGCCTGACGTCCACTTACGCTAGCCTTAGGAGCTTGGTAGGCTCGCGCGGCACCCTGTCGCGTGTCCGCAAGCAGCCTCTGAGGCGAAAGAGGGTAAAAATTTGATCTCCGTGCACAGCACGTGATATCTGATTTTGGCCCCGAATGTCCCGGTTGCAATGCCAGCTACCTGTGCGGGCCGAGCCGCCGGTGCACTCACTCTGGCAATGCTGAGCCGGGATAACGAGCGAGTCAGTCCAGTTTCAAGGCGCCACAGATCGCCTCGATGTAATTGGGGCCGACTTGCAGCTTCACGTCGTCGGCAAGGATCAATCGGAGCATGCCTCGTCCCGGCCGCTCGACCGCGTTGACAGCCGCGATCCGGACCATGTGCGACCGGTGAATGCGAGTCATGACGCCAGGATCGAGCCGCTCCTCCATTTGGTTCATGGTCGCGCGCAAGATATGGCTCTTGAGCGGCGTATTGAGCATCACGTAATCGCGCGCCGCCTCGATCCAGTCGATCGTGTCGACGGGGACTCGCACTGCGCCATTGCGGCCTGGGACCCAGATCCCGTCTTCAAACACCTGACCCGCGTCGGTTTGCGATTCACCCCGGGCGGCGTCCGCGCGCAGGGCTACGACTACCGCGTCGAGTTCGGCGGCGCGCCCTTCCGCGTCGCGCAACGACCGCCGTCTCCGGGCGCGCGCAATAGCCGTTCGCAGGCGATCGAAATCGACGGGCTTAAGCAGATAGTCGGCGGCTTCGACATCGAAGGCGTCCGGCGCGAAGCGGTTGAAGGCGGTCACGAACACGATTTCGGGCCGCGCCGCCTGCTCGCGCAGCACCTCGGCGACGGCCATTCCCGTTATGCCTGGCATCTGAATGTCGAGAAGCACTAGATCGGGCCTGAGCGCCTCGATCTGCTCAAGAGCCTCGACGCCGTCCGTCGCGACGCCGGCAACTTCCACGTCCGGCATTCCGCGCAAGGCTACGCGCAGGCGGTCCAGCGCAAGCGGTTCATCATCGACGAGAAGAAGCCGCATCATTCGGCTGCCCGCCGCATTTCATAACTGCGACGGTAAGGCAGGCCGATCACCACCGTGAAGCCGCGTCCCGTGGCGGTGGCATCCAGTGTTCCCGCGGCGCCGTAAAAGGCATGCAGACGCTGACGTATATTGGCCAAGCCGAGGCCGGTTCCCCCCTTGGGGAGCGCTCCAAAGGCCTGCCCGCCGTCGTCCTCAACGATCAGCAGGAGCCGGCCCCCAGAAGCCGTAGCTTTGACCGTTACGGACACGGGGCGACGGGACGGGGCCACGGCATATTTGATCGCATTCTCCAACACCGGTTGCAGCAGAAAGCTGGGCACCAGCGCGTCAAGCAAGGGTGCGGGGCACTCAAAGGCAATCTTCAGCCGGTCGCCGAAACGGACGGTCTCGATCTCCAAATAGGATTGGACAGTCTCTAGCTCCTCATCGAGCGTCACCTCGCTCTCGGGATCGGCTTCAAGTGACGCACGAAGAAAGTTCGACAGCTTGCCCGTCATGATCTCCGCGTCGGCGGCACGCTCCGTGACGATCAGCGAGGAGATGGCGTTCAGCGTGTTAAATAGAAAATGCGGGTTTAGCTGAAAGCGCAGCGCCGCGAGTTGGGCGTGCTGCGCCGCCGCGTTCGCCGCCGCCGCTGCTTGGCGCGCTTCGGCCAACTCGCGTTCACGGGTTCGGGCAAGGTTGTTGGCCTCCAGCACCGTGTAAACGGCGGCAAGCAGAGCGAACTGCCAGACGAGCGCAATGAAGTTGTTCAAACCCCGCATCGCGAGAGGTGTCTGGCGAGCGGCCGGGTTGAAGAACTCGTACAGCAGGTAGCTCGCACCGACGTCGTAGGCCGCCAGTAGAGCTGACGCGGCTAACGTCGCTGCAGCAACGCCCCCAAAACGGATGAGCGCGGACCTACGTCGCAGGCGCTTCGCCGCTACATAGACCAGGGTGGAGAACAGCGCTCCTCCCACGCAGATATTGAGGACGTTGAACGCCTGAAGTGTATCGGGGCCATCCGCGAAGATCTGATATGGGATCAGATACAAGGTACCCGAAAGCGCCCAGGTCGCGGTGGTCAGCCAGGCGGCCTGGCGGGTTTCTGAACTGAGACGCATTGCGATCCTGCTGCAGCGGTGAGGGCCTCGTCATAGCACGGCTATCGCCAGCGGTGGCTCAGCCTGGTCGCACGATCGTCCATCTTCGTCGCAGGCAAACCGATCCGTCGAACTGCCGTCCAGTTCAGTCGCAGCGGACCTGCCGAGCGCCGCAATGCCGATTAGCCAGGTCCGGAGCGGCGCGATCCAGACAAACCCAGCGCCCCCGGAGCTGACGCATGAACCTTCCAAGCACCGAACGATTTCGCGCCCGAGATGGATCTCCGCCGTCCAGGTTCATGGCGCGCCTTCATCAATCCACGTCCTTCGGTTTGGCGGCGGTGATGCTCGGCCTGGTTCCGGTATCGGGCGCCTGGGCACAGATGTCGGCCCAAGACAGGATCGTTGCCGATCGTTTGACCGGATTTCGGGGCGAGTATCTGTCTACGGAGGGAGGACGCGTCACGCTCAAGCCGGCGTTCGGCGCGGTGGAGCTACGGGGCGCGTCGCGCGAACCACTGCCGAACGGCGCGCAGGAGTATATAACGCTGACCAGCGCTGCCGACCGCCCGACATTCTCCGGCACCTGGGTCAACGGTCCACTGACGGAGCGCATCGCGGGCGTGGACTCGGACGGAAACCTGCTTCTGGGGCGCAACAGCGGCGGGACGCTCAAGCCCTACATGCTTTGCAAGGGCAGGGCGTCGGACGCGGAGCTCAGCTATCTGGGCGATGGCATGTGGGGCAAGTTCGCCGGCGCGCGGGTGGTCGATGGCGCTTCCGGCGGGAAGGACGTCGTCGTGACGCTGATCGTCCGCAATGCGTACCAGAACCGCGCGACGAACATCAACGCGTTCGGGATGATGCTCTTCACGAACAAAGCGAGCGCTCGAGCCGCGTCTTATGTGGAGGCGGGCTCGGCCGGCGGAGTCACCGAAATGAGATGGCGGGAGTGCGGCGAAGTGCCGGTGTCGTTCCGCTTCGCGAACGTCACAGGCAAGCCCGAACGCGCCGCACCCCTGATGGTCAACACCATGCTGAAGCAGTGGCCCCTCGATCTGATGGAGATCGCGCCTCCGCCGCCTCCACCACCTCTGCCTCCGCCGCCTTCTTCACCGGCGCCCGCGACCGTGCCCGGCGCGCTCGCGGCCAAGTTCGCGGGCGAATGGCGGGTCGGGCTGCGTCAGTTCGCCGATCCGGCTCCGCTCGTGATCAATGCCGCGGGCACCCTCTTCACGCTGCCTGCGGCCATGGGAAATCACGAGGTCGCGCTGAGGCCCTCGGCTGACCTGGCGAGCCTTGAAGGCGCCATCACCAATTTCGACCAGCTGGTCGGCGTCCGGACCGTCCGTCTGATGCTCTCGCCCGACGGGACGCAGATTACGGGGTACCGGATCGACGAAAACGGAGTTGCGCACGAGAAGCTCTTTTCCGGCCGGAGAGCCGGCGCCGCGGAGCCCGCGCCTTCGATACCGCCGAACGCACCGCTGCCGCGGCCTGTGCCGCCAAGGCCCGCTCCGCCGCCCTCCGGGCCGATCACGGAAGCTCCGGCGGGCGATTTTCAGCCCCTGGCGAAATGGGACGTGCGCCTCGACCGGGTGGAGAACCCGCGCGACGACCGGCTCACGCACGTCTACCTGACGCTGCGCAACGGCGGCACGGCCGATCTTCTCCAAACCCAGAATGTGTGGGTGTATCTGGAGAGCTCGGACGGCCTTGAACAGAAAAGCGGCCAAGGTTTGCGCCCCGTACCCGGATACCCGCAATTGTTCGGGTCTCCGCCCCCGGTCGTGCGGCCCGGCAAGGAGATCCGCACCAAGTTCGTGTTCGACCGCAACGAAGGGGCGAGCCCGAGCAAGGTTACGGTCGAGGAGGGCGGCAAGGAGGCCGTCTACGAATTCTAGCCACCCACGCGTTTGGAGAAATCAACTATGCGACCCATTCTTGGCGTGGCCATCACGGCCGCTCTGCTCCTGCCCTCGGCGCAACCCGCGCACGGCTTCGGTCTTCTCGACAGGCTGGCCGAGAAGGCAAAGCGCAAGCTCGAGGAGAAGGCCGAACAGGCGATCGGCGGTATCGAGAACGCCGGAAAAGGCGCGGCCGGCGGTTCCCGCGAGGGCACCTCGTCCCGGAGCGCCTCCGCGGCGCCCGCGGTGATGACCCCGCGCGCCGTGCGCGGCGGAGCGCCGCGTGGCGACGCGCCCGCCTCTGGCGCGCGTGCGGCGCCCGCTGCTGCTCCCGCAGCTTCGGTCCGGTATCCGAGCGAACTGCCGCGGCCCGCAGGCTTCGAAGCCGTCAAAGCCACCTTCACCGAGTTCGGCAAGGTCGCCTGTTTCAGTTGCGAGGGCGGGTTCGGGTACGACAGCTGGCCGAGCTTCCCGCGGGATGGGCTCAGCGGAAAATACAATGAAAGCGGCAAGCGGCTGGGCGCGCTGCCGGTCGGCCACGTGCACCGCTGGAAGGGTGTCCAGTCGTCCGGCACGTTGACCGTCCTCGCCGAGGAGACGGTGGGCGGCTTGCGCTGCAAGAAGCTCCAGTACCGGCTGGCGAAAGGCGGGGCGTCCGCCGAGCGGCCGGGCCTGGTCTGCTGGGGCTACGCCAATGGCTTTGCCGGCTCCGAGGACTGGAACGAGGTCTACTGACCGCTGCCGTCTGGCACCCCCGCAAGCTGGAAAGTCACAAAATGACGCATAAAGTTCGCTTTGGGCCCATAATTGCGCTGATCTGCGCTCTGACGCCCTTTTTGAGCCAGGCACGCACGCCGCAAGCTCCGGCGCTGCGGACGGACGTTTCCGCGGAGCTGAACGAATACAACCTAAGCGTTTCGGGTGACGACCGAACGATGGCGTTCGCGCGCTCGCAACTCGACTTCGCGGGCTCGCGCATCTTCGTGGCCGAACGATCGGGACCAGGCTGGTCCAAGCCTCGCTTGGCCGACTTCTCGGACGCGCGCTGGCGCGACTCCGATCCGTGGGTGACGCCCGACGGCGGCACGATGTATTTCGTATCCGACCGGCCGACGCCGGCGCGGCCGGACAAGCGCGATCTGGACATCTGGCGCTCGGAGAGGCGCGCGGGCCGGTGGCAGGCGCCCGAACATCTTGGTGACGTGGTGAACGGGCGCGGAGAAGAACTCGGTCCCGAACTCCACGACGGCGAGCTGTATTTCGCCACGGCGCGCAAGAGCGGGCTGGGCGGGCTCGACATCTACTCCGCTGCAGCGAGAGGGACTGGGTTCGCCCAGCCCCAGTTGCTGCGTGCGCCGATCAACTCGGCCGCGAGCGAGAGCGACTTCACTTTGTCACGGGATGGGCAAACGGCCTTGTTCTGGCGGCAGGTGGGCGCGCGCGGGCTACTGCACATGAGCCGACGCCGGGCGGACGGCGACTGGTCCGAACCGGAAGCGCTGCCCGACAGCGTCAACATCGGTCCGTTCAACTTCACGCCCGCCTTTGGAAGAAACGGCGCGATCACCTTCGCCAGCACGCGTCCGCGCGAAGGGCAGGCTGAGGGCATGGCGGACGTCTACCAGGTCGATCTGCCTCGCCCAGGCACTCAAGCCCGAAGCCTGGACACCAGCGCCGTCGCCGCGATCGAAGCCGTCGCCTACGACTATGTCGATGGTCAGCTGGAGGGCGACGCCAAACGCGTCGCCCGTGCTCTCCACCCGGACCTCGCCAAGCGCGCCGTGGTCGGCGACTGGCCGACCGCGCGCGAAATGTTTCCGCTCCGCCGCATGAGCGCCGACGAGCTTGTCCAGCTCACCGCCGACGGCTCGCTCCGGACGCCACGCGAGAAATGGGTGCGCAGCGTCGAGGTGCTCGACATTGCCGGCAACGCAGCCGTCGCGCGCGTCGAGACGCCGTGGTTCGTCGATCACTTTCACCTCGGACGCTTCGGCGACCGGTGGCTCATCATCAACGCGCTGTGGTGGTCCAAGCCGCAGCCCCAAACACCAGGGAAGTAGAGATCCGCGATGCTCAGAAACGTCCTTCTCGCAGCGGCGCTGTCGCTCGCCGCCCCGCTCGCTGCCGCTCCCCTGGAGGTGCTCCCTTCCGGCCATCCCATTGCACACGTGACTCTCGACGGGTCCAAGCCGCTGCGCTTCGTGATCGACACCGCCGCAACCAGCACATCGGTGTTGCCCAGGCTCCGCGCCGCGATGCCAGGATCGATGAAGGTTGCCGGCTCGCAGAGTCTGAACGGCGCGGCGGGACAGACGCAAATTCAAACGCTGACGCTGGGCCAACTGGCGGTTGACGGCCGCACCTTCAAAGGCCTCGAAGCCTTCGCCCTGCCGCCGAGCCCTGTGGACGCACTGGGCGTCGACGGCGTGCTCGGGACGGACGTGATTGCGCGGTACGTCGTGGAGATGGACATTCCGGGCCGGTCCTGGCGCATGGTGGATCGGACCACGCCGGAAATGCTCAGGGGCATGCACGCTCCCGTGCCGATCACCCTAGACGAGGGCCTGACCCCGCTTCTAAGCGTGACAATCGACGGGGTTGCCATACCCGCCGTTCTCGACACCGGAGCCAAGGGAACCATCATCAACTGGGCAGCCGCGCGCCTTCTCGGAGTCACTCTAGCGACCCGGGGTTTGAAGCGAGCGAGCGCGTTGAAGGGAGTGACGTCGCAAGCGATGCCCAGCGTCGTTCACAAACTTGAGGCTCTTGAAATCGGTGACGCACGCTGGCTTAATTTCAACGTGCGCATCGCGGATCTGCCGGTATTTCACGTCCTTGGGTTCGAGAATGGCGCTCCGGCAATGATCCTCGGGATAGACGCGCTCGCGGACCGCCGATTTATCATCGATCACCCTAAGCGATCGTTGCATATCGCCCCCGTGGAGGAAGCCGGGGGACGGAAAGTCCAACATTACCCGTCGTTGCACGGGGCGGACGCACGACGCACCAAGAGGTTCGTGTCGACACCGAAGCTAAGGCCTGATCTTGGGAGTAAGCGGCTCTAGAAGATCACTAAGGAGCTTGCTCGTCAGGGAAGCAACCCCCGCAGAAAGCCTTCAACCGGCCCAGTCGTGGGACTCCAGCCAGACAAACGGCGCAAACTTGAGCTCCTGCTTAACAAAGCTGGTCTCGTATCGGCGGACGGCGGCGTCCTCATTGAGTCTGGCTTGGGCGGCTGCGCTGAATTCGGACAGGTTCGCGAAGTCGAACAGCAGGAGCATGTCGGTCGCGCCCGCCAGTTGTAGGCGAATTGGCGTCGCGGCGCGACCGCGTTTGGCGCAGCAGCGCTGATCTGCCGGCGAAATCGGCAGCTCGCCCAGCTTAAGCGTCATATTCGCGCAGCCTTCGCCCGCTTGGCCGTAAGCTCAGCCCCGCCACCGTGCACACGACGCTACCCTCGCAGCGGAGCCCGCGAAGTCGGCGCGCGGTCGGGTCACCGCGCCCATACGCATCCGCTCACAAGCTCGAGCTACGGCGGGGAAGACTGGGCTTCGTGCTGCACCAGAGCACTGTTTTTTATGTGAGTCGAGCGGACCAGCCGCCCCACTCCGCGCCCCGTCATGCACCTCGGGGCTCCAGCTCGTGGGAGAGCCTCCGCCGCGTGCGGAACGCCTCGATGACTGGAAACCGGTATGAGCGACAATCAGATCGAACCTACGGGGCAGTGACCGGAGCCTGCGCGGGAGCTACTCCCCTCCCCTGCCCCAACCAAGGCTGCTCAGTTGCTCAAGCTGCGGGGACGCAGCCGAGGCGCTACCCTGCCGGATCTCACAGACCCAACAGGTTGGCAGCCGCACAGGAGGCTCCAGCGTAAGCCTTTGAAACGCGAGCCTGATCGCGTTCGTGCAGTCCGCTACGCGATCTACACCCGCAAATCGACTGAGGATGGGCTGGAGCAGGAGTTCAACGGCCTGGATGCACAGCGGGGGCCTGTGCGGCCTACGTCACCAGCCAGCGCCATGAGGGCTGGACGTTGACACCGGGCGACTATCACGACGGAGGGTTCACAGGCGGAACGCTGGAGCGGCCCGCCCTCAAGCGCCTGCTCGGAGAGGTCGCTGCCGGCGAAGTCGACGTGATTATTGTCTACAATATCCACCGGTTTACCCGCAGCCTCGCCGACTTCTCGCGCATCGTCGACGTTCTGGACGAGGCCAGCGCCAGCTTCGTGTCGGTAACGCAGGCGTTCAACATGACCAACCAGCATGGGCCGGCTGACGCTCAACGTGCTGCTCGCGTTCGCCCAGTTCGAGCGCGAGGTCACGGGCGAGCGCATCCGCAACAAGATCGCCGCGTCCAAGGGCATGTAGATGGGCGGTGTCGTGCCGCTCGGATATCGCGTGCAAGAACGCAAGCTCCTGATCGAAGAAGCCGAAGCCGAGCAGGTCCGCCACATCTTCCATCGGTATCTTGCATGGGCTCCGTGCAGGCCTTGGAGGCCGAGCTTAAGGCAGCTGGGATGTTCGGCCGTGCACGCTCCATCCGCGGCGAGATCATCCCACCCAAGACGATGAGCTGGGGAGCGCTCTACCTGCCGCTGAGCAACCGGACTTACCTCGGCGAGATCTGCCAAGGACAGGGGTCCGGTGAACCCGGTCTTCCCGCAAGCGTCAATCTGCCGAAGCTTGTCGGTCAGGGCCAAGGAACGCGTCCTCCGCCAGCTCCTCGTGCCCGATCACGCCATTCGCAACCAGACACTGATCCCGCCCTGTCGAAGCCTACTGCCACATTTGCCACAAAGTTCCGCCGCGCGCGACCCAATGCTGCCGCTTGCCCCCGCTTATCAAGTCTTCAGTCAAGCAGTGGAGCCGGAATGATGCACCAGCGGAACGAGGGCGAAGCGCCCGACACGGACGAAGTCGCCGAGGTCGAGCGCCGCTTTGCGGAGGTCATCCGGCGCTTCTGGCGACTGCCACGGTCGCCGGCGTCCACAACCAAGGACAACGTCAAGTAACTCCAGGGCGCCGAGCAGACGCGCGCCGAACCGACACGCCAAACACGGGAGATATACGATGATCACCAAGAGTTTCAGCACCGCTGCAATTGCCGCTTTGCTTTACAGCCTGAACCCGGCGCCGGCTTCGGCCACGCAAGGCGCGGGCTGCGCCACCGGCACCGAGGTGCAGGCCGCGCCCAAGAAGAAGAAAAGGGGCTTCGGCTTCGGCGGTCTCCTCAAGGCCGCCAACAGCGCCGGTGTCGGCAATCTTCTGGGCGGCGGCGGATTGCTCGGCAACGGCACCGCCGGGCAGATTGCCGGAGCGGTCGCGGGCACCGCCGTGTCGGCGGCCAATGGCGAGGGCGGTTCGGCTCTCGGCCTGATGGGCCAAGTGTCCGGGCTCGCAGGGTCGGACCGCGTCGCACAGGTCGCGGGTGCGGTCACCGGCACGGCGATGCAGCTCGCGCAGAGCGCGCCCAAGGCCAAGGAGGGCGCCGACCGCGCCGCGCCTGCGGCCTGCCCGGCGAGCCCGTCCACTGTTGTCACAACCTTCAAATAAGCGCCCTGCCGCGCGCGCTTGCCTCAGGGAGGAGCCGATCATGTCGACCATCAGGGTAATCGGCCTGCTGCTGCTTGCGGCGGCCACAAGCACCAGCCTGCTCGCGCTTCCGGCGCCGGCCGGCGCCACCCCTCCCAAGGCGAGCGCGCCCGCCAAGCCGGTACAGTGCGATGCGAAAAAGCGCGGCGGCGAGGACAAGGACACGGCTGAAACTCTGAATGCGATCCGACGCATGAAGAAGGACAGCGCCGCCGGCGTCCCGCCGGAGGCACAGGCCATCCTCGATCAGATGACCGCCATGTTCGAAAACGACAACAGTCGCGGCTCCGCGCAGATGGCCGACGCCATGCGCGAGTTCGCCGGCGGCCGCGCGCCGCGGCGGCCGCGCTGCTGAACCCACCATCAATCCTCAACCGATCGAAGAAGAGACCCAAGTCATGACCACCAGCTGGCAGCACCTTTACCTTGACCTCAACGGCCGCACGTCCAGGCGCGACTTCTGGATCGGCTTTGCCGGTCTGGTCGGCGCGGGCGTTGTCGCCAATCTCCTCCCGGTGGCCGGCGGTGTGGTAAGCCTGGCCCTGCTCTACCCGGCGGCCGCGCTGATGACCAAGCGCCTCCACGACTTCGGCCGTCCCGGCTGGCTGGTGATGGTTCCGTTGGCGCCCGCCGCCCCGTCTATCCTGATGGCAGTCTTCGCGTCGATGACCATCGGCAACGCAGCCACGATGGGCGCTGGCCTTGCGGTGGCAGGCTTCGTCGCCCTGCTCTCCACCTTGGCCATGCTGGTCGGCCTCGCTTTCCTCTTGTGGGTCGGGACCAGAGACGGCGACGTGGCCGCCAACGGCTACGGTCAGCCGGTCTTGAGCGCGCCCCTCGCCCAATGAACGCAGCCCGCAACGGCCCGCAGCATGGGCCGATGCGAATGACAGGCCGGGGGTGGCGGGACCCTCGGGTGACGCAGCCTGTCCCTGTTCGCTCCCGCAGAACAATCGCCATCGCACAAAGGATCGCTTCCATGAACGCCCGCCGCTGTTTCCGTCCCGCCGCCTTGCCGATCCTCGCCATGGCCGGTGCGTCGCTCGGCGCCGCCGCCATCGCGGCGACCGGCGCGCCTGCCGGAACGGCCTTTCTTCCGGGCGTCTACGAGACGACGACCACACACGCCGACGGCACCAAGGACATCTCGCGTCACTGCGCTACCTCCAAAGGTATCCAGAACGACACGCTTGAGAAACGGCTCGCCGCCACGAGCCAGGGCTCGAGCTGCAAGTTCACCCAGCGATCGGTCGGGGGAGGCAAGTTCGCCATCGTCGCCAGTTGCGAAAACGAGGGTGTGAAATCCTCCTATCGGCAGACCGGCACCTACACGCCGACCAGCATGAACATGACGATGGCCATGACCATGCAGGTCGGCCCCGGTCAGAAGCCCGTGTCGATGAACTTCACGGCCCTGTCCCGCCGCGTCACCGCGACCTGCCCGGCCAGCATGACCCAAGAATAACTGCCGCCGCTGTCCGCCAGTGCGGCAGCCGCAAGACGCCACGAACCGAACACACGCGGGCTTGGCCCGCTATGCCTAGGATACAAGCATGACCCGACAATCCGCTCTGCGCGCCGGCACCGCCGCGCTTCACCTCCTGCTTCTGTGCGGCACTGCGTTACCGCTCGTTGCCACCGCCACGCCCGCGGCCGCACAAGCTACCGCGTCCCAGATCAAGGAAATGGATGGGGTGTGGCGCTCCACCACCCGTCACGACACCTGGGTGGATTTCGACATGGCGTCCGGCCAGATCAATGCCAAGACTTGGGTTCAGAACAGGTACGCCTTGGTGAACGAAGGCTCGTTCACGTTCGACCTGGCGCGGTCTACGTCGACCACTCTGGTTGGGAGCTACGCGGAAAGAACCTCTGCGGCTAAACCGGTGTCGGTGACGCTCCTATCCGGTGGGCAGGGCCTGCTTGTGACCTCGCCGGTCGAACACGGCGCTGTGAGCTCCATGCATTACCGGCGCGTATCTCAGGTCGGCGACATGGCCGGCAAGCTAACGGAGCAGCAGGTCAAGGACCGGTTTAAGGGGCGGTGGACCACGCCCCTGGGGGACCTTGTCTTTGAAGGAGCGCCTAATGGCGGAGGACCCGAATTCGTTCTGGGCAAGCTGTTCCGGGCCGACGGCACCACCGTCCGCTATCTCTTGTCTCTCGCGTACTTCGAGGGCGCGGCCGGCGCGGAGACCGCGGGAATCATTTGGCATACGCCGACGAACAAAGACGGACGCTCAGGCCTGAAGCTTGCCTTGTCACCGGACGGGACGATCATACGGGCAGTTGACACGGCTGCAGACCCGCTCGGAGGGCTGAGGAACTGGACGGCAACCCGTCCCTCAGCCGCGGCACCTGCACCAGCTCCGGTTCCGCAGCCCCAGTCCCCTGCGCCGACGTCACCCGTCCCAACGCCTGCGCCGCCAACGCCCATGCCCGCTCCGCCACCGCCCGCGCCCAGGCCAGCCCCGCCCGCACCGGCTCCCGCGACCCCCGCGCCGCCCCCGGTGGTAGCGCAACCCTTAACGCCGCTCCCGCCGACGGTGGCGCCCGGGGTGTTCCACTCGCTCCAGCGCTTCGACATTCGCGTCGACGGCGTTCGGGTTGGTCGTGACGGAAAGGTTCATCTGTTCGTGACCGTCGCCAACAAGTCGGGAAGCCCGCGAACGATCGGCCAAGAAACCCTGCACATGGTCATGACCGATGAGGATGGGGTAGGCATCTATGAGGGGGTGCCCTACCGTGCCGATGGCGACGCACCGACGTTCTTCGATGGGCCGCCCACCATTCCTGTCGGCGGTGAGCTCAAGATCCGCTACGTGATGAAGCCCCCCGTTGTTCGTGGACCGATCAGCCGGATCGGGCTGCGTGAAGACGACGCCAAGATCCTCTTCATCGATGCAAGCGGGGCCGACGACGGAACGAGCATCGGCACTGCCCCACCACTGGGCACCGGGGCGTTCAAGCCGCTGTCCAAGCTAGATGTCAGAGTCGATCGTGCGGGCGGTGCTCGAGACGGGAAGTTCGAAGCCTTTCTGACCTTCCGGAATCCCGGCAGGCAGCCGCTGTCCATCAACTCGGCAGAGCAACGTTTAAGCGGCATCAACTCGGACGGTTCGCCGGTCACGGCCGGTGCCATCTTCTCAATACGCGGGGAGCGGGGAGTAAACGATGGCCTTCCCACGCCGGTGTATGTTGAAGCGGGGGGTCAGATCCGCGTGCGCTACGTCTTTGATAATGCGCCCACGGGCACCCTGACGATCACCGATGGGAAGGTCACTCAGACCTTTACGCCGGGAGGTTGATGCCGCTCCGTTAAACGATCGTGCATCTGCTTGAGGCCGCGACCTCTTGTGCACAGGAGGCTTTGCAGAGGCTCTCGCCAGGCACGGGGTACGGCCGATCTTCAGCGAACTCGTCGTGCCGCTAATTGGCGCTGCGAAATTCGCGAAGCTCATCCGTGAGCAATTACGCATAAGCCGACCGTGCTCACAAGCGGATGCAGCCACGTGCTGTCCGATCAGACGATCACAGAGCTCCTCTTCTTGAAAGACGTTTGGGGGAATAATACAACTGAAGACATCCTTGAGGCACAGGAACACGCCCCTTAGCGCCAATGATCCATTCACTTGGCTGCAATTAATACGCGCTGGGTTGGACGCGCAAGTAAGTACGACCTCAAGACGGGCGCATGTTTTCGGACTGCGATAGCCCTTAAGAAATGGTTTAACACGGGCGCTCTAGCTGCACTCCGGGATGAAACGGGTGTGCACGAGAGACTAGAAGGAGATCGTGCATGCGAACCTTTGCTTCCTATCCAGTACTCATGCTGACTGCGTTCCTAGAACATGATCTCTGAATATCATTGTGGGCGATCGCACGGCGAGTTTGCTGAGTGGTTGGTGGCCGCATTTTCAGCGTCGCACCCCAACATTCGTCAAAGACGTAGTCGGCGATATGCCACTATGGTGAGCGAGTGGGTGTCTTCGTCCTGCCTTTATCAACCACATGCTTTGTTTTGACGACTTCACGATCATTCCAGCGCCTGAATGGACCGGCGATCATGGTCAACGCGTCAGCGAGAGGGACATTGGTCAGTTGGCGAGCCCTTGAAGCCAATCAGCGAGGGAGCTGGTTAGCTTCCGCATCACCTGAGCGTAGGAACATTCCAAGGTAGATGTCCGTCAAGTGTGGGAAGCGGGCCTTGCAATTGACTTCGCTCAGCCTCCGGTCAGCGCCAAATCAAGCATTCGCGTTGCCCTTTCGGGGCTGCCGCCAAAAACCTGTGTTTTCCACCCCGCGGGCGCCAGGCGCTCCAGGACGAGAAACAGGGCAATACCTTGTTTTTGCGACCACCATTTTCCGCGCTTTGCGAATGCCGACAGCGCGATAGCCGGAGAGACGCCTCCGCCCCGAGGATCGGTAAGCCACCGTTAAGCAAGCCACTGGCCTGAGCCCTCCATGGTCAGCCAGATGTCCTCTGCCTCACGCAGATATGCGTCCTTGCCACGAAACCATCTATCCCGCCGCGATAGCATCATCGTCCTGGCCTCCCGTGCAAGCTTTCGGACCTCCTTGAGATCTCCGGCAGCAGCGGCGGCAAACAGCAACTCGGTTTCACGCGTCACAGACGCTGCGAAGTCCTGATTAGCGCCAAACTGGTTCTGGATGCTGTCATCGTTGAAGGACTCTGGAAGGCCATGCTGACGACTAAGCTTCGCCATTTCCTCACCATAGGTTGAGAACTGAAGTCGCTACAGACACGGCATCGCCGGATCAGGTAGCAAGCGCAAGAATAAATCCGCAAACCTTCAGAAGAGGTAGCATGGAGGCCTCCATTAACAGAATGATGTTGTAGATCATAGCCAATTAAATACGCGTCTGTAGATGTCTACATGGTAGAGAGGCGGCATCATCATCTATGCCTTGCAGATTAATTCTTTGAGAAGTTGTTGTCATGCGCCTGCCGTACCTATTCTTGCGTCGTACGCACAGACCACCCTATGATAATTGATCTGGCAGCAATGGTAATCTGAATATCACCCAAAAAGGAAGTCGGTCGGGGTCACGTCCGGCGTGCCGACCAGCACCAGCGCGAACTCAGGGGCGGCGTCATTGTCCGTGTTGCCGAACACTACGGTGACCGGGCCGTCCTTGACCGGCTTGCCCGAAAACCCGTCAATGTCGAAACCAAGCGCCTTTTCGGCGGCGTTTATGTTGCCAAATGACTTCCAGCTGAGTTCGCCTACGTTCTTGCCGCTGGATTTGCCGACGAAGCTGAATTCCTGGTGCCCCGCTGCGTGCTCATTAGCGTCGATCCCCCGCAGGTCGATAACATCGTCACCGACCAGGTCGAAATCGAACAATATGTCCACGGACATCAGGCCTGACTTGGTGGCCAACTTGGTCGCGCCAACCTCCGCCACGAACACGTCGTCGCCCCTACCGCCTCTAAGCCAATCGGTACCATCGCCGCCGGACAGGATGTCGGCGCCATCGCCGCCGTTCAGCTTGTCATTTCCGCCCAGGCCTGAAATTTGGTCCCGTCCAGTCGTGCCGGTGAGCACGTCGGCGCCAGCGGTGCCGACGATGGCGCCGCCTGTTGCGCGTGGGTCGATGAGCACCAGCCCGCCATCGGCCGCAGTGGCAATAAAGTTCGCGGCTGAGAGTTGGTCGGGCGCTACTCCCTTGAGCAGCATCAAATCTCGACCGGCTCCGGCTCCGGCCGCGCCGTCCGTGTCGAACACCAACGCCGTGTCGCCGTTACGGTGCTCAAGGCGCAGACGCCCATCCATGAACGGGTTGTTCGTTCCGGCAAGCAAAGCCGATACGTCCAGCCTGTCACCGCCCCCTCCAGCCGCGAAGTCGGTTACCGTGTCCATCGCGTCCCCGCCCACGACGAAGGTGTCGCGACCCCCGCCGCCCGTAAGCGTATCCGCGCCTAGGCCGCCGTCAAGCCGGTCGTCGCCGTCCGTTGCCGCCGTGGCGAGGCGCAGCCCGCCGGCCCCGCCCGGACCAGAGGCGTCGCCGAACAGACGATCATTCCCCGCCCCGCCGAAGAGTTCATCAGCGCCGAGGCCACCCACGAGCTTGTCGTCGCCGCCCTCGCCGCGAAGCCGGTCGTTGCCGTCGCCGCCGCCCAGCACGTCCGCCCCATCGGTTCCGAGCAAGCTCATCGCACCCGTGTACAGAATGTCCGTATAGCCGCTTCCGGAGACGGCCGAGAAGGCGCCCGGGTGGAACCGCTCGATCCTTATCGAAGCTGCTCCGCCGATGGTCAGCATTCCACCGTTCAACCCGTCGGGCGTGAAAAGGAAGTCGCCTGCGTTGAGCAATCTGCCAAGGACGCGGATGCTTTCCCCGCCCGCGAGGTCCGCGATCGTGTCGCCGTTGAGCTCGGCGAGCGTGCCCGCAAACAGGTCGCGCCCCGCGCCGCCCGCCAGTCGGTCGGCCCCTGCGCCTCCTATGATCAGCTCCGCGCCATCAAAGTAATACTCGCCGCGCAGCGCTTGCACGAAGAGCGGGTCAGAGCCCTGGATCATCTCGGCGTACGCTGAGCCGACCGCAAGGTTGACGACGCCAGATCCGGGCAGCCCGGCGACCCCTTGGGTCATCCAAGGGAACAGGTGGGCTTGGCTCGCCAAGTTGGTGAGCGAATTGACGTAATTCAGCATTGAATGCTGCGGCAACCCCAAGCCCACGCTGTCATCGGTGGACAATCGGACCACACCGCCTGCCGTGCGGAAGTCGGTGGGATCAGGCTGGTTCTTCAGGAAGTCGCCAACCGCGCCGCCGAGCAGGCGGTCCCACTCGCCGAAGAAGCTGTCGTCGAAACCGGACTTCACGTAGCGGGCGAAGTCGGCGGCCAAAGGGACCGGATCGGCCGAGTGCTCGAAGTGCATGATGCGAGGGTCCCAGGCGTGGTTCTCCGCACCCGGCGAGCCGAAGGTCGCCGCCGCGAAGCGCGGGTCGCCGAACACACGGGCGTCCTGCATGAACATCTGCACCATCGCTCCGCCTAAACTGTGGCCGGCGACGAGCACCTGGTCGATCGCCGCGCCCTCGACGTGGCCGCCCGCGTTCACGTATTCGATCACCGCCTTCACCAGCGGCTCGAACCGCTGATAGTGCATTTGGAAGGCGGGATAATCCTGCCCGTCCGTGTCGATCGTGTCGGTGCCGCGGAACGCGAGCATGACCGTATTCTTGCCGTCCACCACGCCGAAGTAGACGTGGGCAGCCGCCTCCAGCGTGTCGCCGCCGACCGGAGCGGGCACCTGTGCCGAGTACAGCCCGTTGGCGAAGGTGTAGGCGGTCTGGATGCCAGCGATGTCGCCCACGGGCCGGATGCCGAGCTCCATCGCGGTGAGCGGCTCCCAGCCGTGGCCCATCCGGTCGGTGTTCGAATACGCCGTATGCGCGCCTTCTGCGAGCGTGACGTACAGGCTACCCACCGTTGCCGTGTTGGTGCGGAGCGCGTCGAAGGTCGCCAGCTCGACGTTTTTCACGTTGTCGTGACCCGTCGCACCGCTTGCGATCAGCGTATGCGCAGGCGTGCCCGCGGCGGAAGGCACGTCGGTGATCGTGTAATCGGACGCCGATCCGGCAAGGTGCAGCACGTCGATGTCGGCCTTGTCCTCGTCAGTGCCGCCATCAAGGATATCGTCTCCAGCATCGGCCCAGAACTCGTCCGAGCCTGCCTCGCCGAAAAGCTTGTCGCTGCCCTGGCCTCCGCGAAGCTGGTCTTTGCCCTCGCCACCGCGCAGTTCGTCCGCGCCATCTCCGCCATACAGCTTATCGTAACCGATGCCGCCGTCGAGCTTGTCGTTACCAGACTCGCCGAACAGATCATCGTTGCCGTCACCGCCGGCGACCGTATCGTCGCCAGCGCCGCTAAGAACCACGTCGTCTCCGCCCAGGGCGAAGATCTTTTCCCCATCCGACGTTCCTGTGAGGCTGTCGCTTTCCGCCGTACCGTAGATGTCGCCACCTCCAAATAAGGGGTTGGAGGCGCGCAACACGTCTCCCGTTTCGTTGACATCGTCGGAGGTAGTCGGGCCGCCAGTATCGTTGAACACGATCCACTTGCCGTCAGCGGATATGGCAGGCCGATAATATTCGTTCAGCGAGGTCCTCCCATCCGGTCCAGTGACGTTGGGAATGTTGCTTACGAGAGCGATCTTACCCGTTTCGCGATCGGCAACATAGACGTCGCGGTCGCCGGTGTCCGTGTCATCCGTCGTTAGCGCGCGATAGCTTGCGAAGGTGACGTAACGGCCGTCCGCTGAAACCGACATTCCGCTCGCGTCACCCAGCCCAGACGCGATGGTTTCGACTACCCCGGAGGTGAGGTCATGCGCTTCGATCAAACCCGTGTTCGATCCATCCTTGAACCACACGACCATCGTAGTGCCGTCCGCCGAGAATTCGACTGTCGGGTTACCGGACGACCCAGGCAGAAGCGTCTTCACGCCCGTGGCGCGATCAAGGACCATTGTCCGATACTCACTTGGCGTGAGTATCTGATAGGCCACAAACCGGCCATCGGGCGACAGCGCGGCTGCACCTATCACCGGGTCATTCGAAACCTCCGCGAGCCACACGCGCTCACCACTTTGCCTGTCAAGCAAGAACATCTCGCGCTTGGGCGTTTCCCGCTCAGGCATACCCGCTACATCTTGCCCGTCACTCACGTAGGCTACGAAACGCGCGTCCGCACTGACGGCCATCGCGGCACTCCACGCGGAACCCGAAGCACTCCCATCGAGGTTCGGCGTCAAAAGACTGCTTGTGCCGGTTTCCCGATCAAAGACGAAAATGTCGCCGGTGCCAGGCATGTCATCGGCCACGATGTTCGAAGCTGTTGTCATGAACGTGATGTACCGGCCATCCGCCGAGATCCTCAGATCCCAAACGTCATCATAGTCGAGGCGCGATCCGTTAAGTGCGAGCGGCAGACGTTGGGTGATACCGGTGAGCGTATCGGTAAGGTAGATTTCCTTGAACCAAGAGTCCGGATCACCCTTGCTGAGGAAGGCCACGAAGCGGCCATTCGCTGAAATGGTTGGCTGGCTGCTCTCGGCAGACAAGTCACTCAGACGCTCGATCATGCTGTTCCTCCACGGATAATTGAATGCGCAACTTGGCCGAAACCGAGCGCTGACTAGTTCGTCTTTGCTCGATGGACCCGACGCCACTCAGCTACCCCGCCCGTCATGGCAGTCTTGGGTCGGGCGATCGCAAATCTTGTGGCAACTGTGTCAACCGAAGCGACGTCACGCGAGTCAGAAGCAAGAGCGCAACGTTGCCGCCAAGCCCGATCAGCGTGTCTGCACGCTTTGCTCCGCAACCTAGGGGCGGGTGCCTGATGCGCTGGCAGCCGGTGCCGCTCGATGGATCGAACTCGCCCTCGCAACCGCCTCGGGGAGAGCGGACTCGAGCAGCCGCGCCCGGAATGCGCGGCCGTCGTTGGCGCGCCAAGCCACGGGCAGGTCGGGCAGGATGCCGCGCACTTCGTTTGAGCCGTCCGCGCGAAAGCGGACGCAGTCGGGCAGCTTCAGAACCGCTCCGCTATTGGTCAGAGTGATCGGAGTGCCGCCCCAGGTATGACCGCAGCCCGAGCCGCCTGTGCGACCGCCCACGATCAACGCCACGCGGTTATCCTGCATGAGCGCCGCAAATTGCTCGGCGGCTGACCAGGTCTCCTCGTCAACCAAAACCACGACTGGGCCGTCCCAGACGCCATCGCGATAAGGATGCTGGCTGGGATTGAAGACGTGGACGCCCCAAGGCTTGCCGTCGAACTCGCCAGCCTCAATCGAGCCGACAAGGCCGGTCGAGAAGCCGGCACGGCCGAGCCACGGGCAGGCGCGATCGCCGGTGGGCGGGCAATGCCGCGCCGCCTCCGCCCGGGCGGCTTCGGCCTCGGATGCCCAGGTGAGAAGGCGTGGGCGATCTTGCGCCGAAGCAGTGGCGGCGAAGCCGCGCAGCCGCTCTGCCTGTTCCCGCCACAGACGCTCCCAATGCTGGCCCCGCACGAACCCCATGCGCGCCGAGGTCAGCGGACGCCGGCTCAGCATTCTGGCGGCAACCTCCGCCCATTCAGAGCCTCCGCCGTTGCCCGCGATATCGACGACCACCACCTCCGCCCCGGCCGCGCGGAGCCCGATCAGACGATCCTCGAAGGCGCCGGTCAGGCGACGGTAGGCGTCAGTGATGATCGAGTCCTTGCAAGCCTCGTCGCAGTGCCGGTCCAAAGGGATGGCGAGCGCGGCCACCGCCTCCTCGCACAGAGAGCTGCTGCCGTGCGGATCGAAAACGCCGATGCGGACGATCCCCGTACGGATTGGGCCTGCCTGGACCGTGCCGGCGGGGAGGAGGTCGCCCGTCGCGATCGGCCGGTATCCGGGCAGCGACGGGCCGATGCCGGCGCCCCCAATGCCGGGGTGGTAACCCTGCGCTCGGCAGAAGGCAGCGGCGGTCGGTAGAGGTAGTGGCTGCGGGGCGGTGCCGGCATGGGGCGAGGCCGGCACGGCCAGCGGCCAGGAAAGGCTGACGTGGCCGTCGTCGATCCGCTCCACGACGCGGTTCAACAGTATCTTTGCGTCGGCGTCGTTCCGGCTTTGGCGCAGGACGTTGGCTGCGCGCTCAAACAAGCCGTTCAGATCGAACTCGCGCTCGGTCAGAAGCCATTGCAAGTTCGCGTACTTCGTCTCCAGGGCGCGGCGCATTTGCGCCAAGTCCGCAAGCCACGGGTCGGGGCTCCAATCGGCCGACGCATACGGCGGGGATGGAGCCTCGCGCTGCTTCTGCGCCGCCGCCGGGCTCCAACCCAGGAACAAGGCGATCGCGGCCAGGGTCTTAAGTCCCTTCTTCATGCGTCCGACCCTCCGTCCACTATTTCCTTGCTCCAACGTCGGCTGGCCCGCCTTCGCGGTACCCGACTTTAGCTGTCGTTATGCAGATAAGGGTCTTGCGTGGCGGCGGTTGGCCGCGAACGCCGTAAAAGGGTGTCAATTGTGTCAGCTATGCCGCCGTTCCTAGGAACCGGCGCCATGCGGATGGTCAGGGGTGCCCCTGGCGGGGAGAAGCCGAACCTAGGTGGACTAAACAGCTGGCTTTGCAGGTACGAATATGTAGCCGGCACCCCGCGCGGTTTTGATGACCTGCGGATTGGTGTGGTCGTCCTCGATTTTCTTGCGGAGGCGCTTGACGCGGCTATCGACCGAGCGGTCGAACGGCTCCATTTCGCGGTCGTGCGCCAGGTCGAGAATGCGGTCGCGCGTTAGCACCTTGTTGGGGTGTTCAACGAACGTGCGAAGCAGATCAAGTTCCATGGAGGTGAGCGACACCTCCTCACCACCCTCGTCGAACAGCTTGCGCGCGTCGAGATCGAGTACGCAGCGGCCCAGACGCACCCGCCGGCCCATCGCGGCCACCGGTTCGCCGGGCTCCCTTGCGCGGCGAAGCAACGCGCGCACGCGGGCGAGCAGGACGCGCGGATCGGCCGGCTTGACGACATAATCATCTGCGCCGACCTCAAGCCCAATCACCTGATCGAAGGCGTCGCTTCGGGCTGTCACCATGATGACGCCCATCTTGCCGTGAGCCCGAAGCCGGCGCGCAATCGAAATTCCGTCCTCCCCGGGCATATTCACGTCGAGCACGACCAGATCAACCGGCCGCTCGGCCATAAGTGCGTCCAGCGATGCGCCCCCGTCGCAAAGGCTGACAAGGAAGCCGTTGCGCGACAGGTACTCGCCAATGGCCTCGCGCACGTCTTCCTCGTCGTCGACAACGGCGATGTGCGGAACCGATGTCACGCGGCGTCCACCTTAGCGCGTACGCGCCCGACCAAATCACGAACGGCTTGGGGGGTGAAAGGCTTCTCTAGGCTGAGCCGCCCGCTTTCTGCTAGGAACCTGACCGCGCCGGGGCCCATGGTGTCACCTGTTACGAAGCCGAGCCGGTCTAATAAGTGCGGACGCTTGGCCTTCATCCATGCGTGTAGGGCCGGCCCGTCGATGCCGGGCATGCGCAGGTCGGACAGGATGAGATCGAAGTCGCGCGTCGCTAGCTGGCGCTTGGCTTCCGCGCCGTCGCCGGCGATCCACACACAATAGCCCTGCCCTTCCAGGATCTCTGCCAACGTATCGGCGATCTCCGCTTCATCATCGACGACCAGAGCGTCACCGCGCCCATGATCTCCCGCCGTGGGCGGCGAGGCGTTGTCTACGTCTTTTGAGGAGGCGTCGGTCCCGGGCGCGGGGAGAGTAACTCTGAAGGCCGCCCCCTCGCGCGTCTCCAGCAATTCGAGCGTACCGCCGTGAGCCTCGATAACACCATGGGAAAAGGACAGGCCGAGTCCCGTGCCGGACCCCGGCGGCTTGGTCGTGAAGAACGGCTCCAGAACGCGCCGGCGGATCTCCTCGGGAACGCCCGGGCCATTGTCCGCAACCTCGACCTGAATCGTGCCGGGTTGGCGTCCCCGCCGCGTCACGATCGACAGGTGGCGCCTGTGGCTTACTTCCTGCAGCGCCTGCTGGGCATTGACGACGAGATTGGCGAGCACCTGGTGCAGCTGGTCGGCGTCCGCCTCGAGCGTCGGGAGGTCAGACGCGAGGTCGCAAGCGACCTCCACGCCCGTGCTGCGCAGACCATAAGCGGTAAGGTCAAGCGCCCCGCGAACTACTGAATTCACGTCGACTCGGCCACGGGTCGGCGGCTTCTGCCGCGCCATGGCGAGAAACGTCTGGACTATCTTGGCGCAACGTTCGGCGGCGCCGCGGATTTTGACCGCCCGCGTAGCGAGCTTCGAGCCCGCCGCGTCCTCCTCCATCATGACCGATTGCGCTACGACCACAGACAAAGGATTGTTGAGCTCATGGCTGACGCCTGCGAGCAGGCTCCCTAGGGCTGTCAGCTTCTCCGACTGATAAAGCGCTTCCTGCGACGCGGCGAGGTCGGCCTCGGCGCGCGCGCGCTCGACGGTAGTCCAAGTGCGCTCGGCAACTTCCTCGATCAGATGGACCTCGGTCGCTTTCCAGGCGCGCGGCTCGCCTTGGTGCACGGACAACAGCGCAACGAGCTCCCCGTCGCGCACCAACGGCACCGTCACGCCCGCTTCGATGCCCATGGCTCTGAGGGCCGGCCGGTTCGCGTCGTCGACATGCGGGCTGTCGTCAACATCATCGATCCGAGCGGTCTCACCTCGGGTGAGCGCCGCCACATGGCACTGGCCGAATGCCGCAAGTGGATATCGGCCTCTGATAGCCGAAAGGCTGCCATCGCCCCATTCCACATCGACGGTTAGCACATCCGCGCCAGCGTCGATCTCCGCGTAACCGACCCGGTTCGCGGCGAGGTGCCGGCCGAGCGCCTGCACCGCCTCATGCAGGATGTCGGTCGCCACCGTTCGACGCCGAAGCGCATCCCCAAGCTCGAGAAGAAAAGCCTGCCGGGACTGAGTTTCCCGTGAGCCTTCCAGAGCTGTCCTCGCGAGCTCGCGTTCGCGGGCGCGCATGGCGCTGCCGGTGATCTGCATCACGTAGATCGCGCCGAACATACCGAAAAGCCAAGTGAACCCGACGAAGTTCACTACGAACAGGTTGGTCAGGTTCGGCTCTGCATTCAAAAATGGCGAGAACGCGCGTGCCACCACTCCGTACAGCCGCGCATCGACGACGCTTAGCACCGCCGCCACAGCCAGCACCGATACAACCACCGCTGCGATCATCTTCGGCGTCGCCCACGCGCGGGTGCGGCGCGCGACGGTATAGACTATTCCGGTGAGCAAGAAGCCGAGCAGACTGGCGCTTGTCGGCAGTATGAGGTTGTGGGACTCGAGTTCCCATATCGGATTGGGATTCGTCACGAGGATTGGCAGCAAGAGCAGCACGAAGCTGCACGCCCATCCGACCGCGGTGAAGGTCAGCGCGTTCCGGAAGTCCTCGCTACTCGTGTCGAGGCCGGAGAACCCGTCAGGCAGGCGCGTGCGCGCCCGTGGGTCCTGGTGCGCCCTTTGCAGCCGCTCACCTTGCCGCGGCTCATTAAGTACCGAGTTCGCGCCCTCTCTAGCCAAGAAAGCTGTCTCCAAGTCAAAGCTCCTGCCGAAATTGACATAAAGTCGACAACAGGGCGACCGAAAGCTGCTTCACGTAGCCTTTATTGCGCGAAAGAGACCGAGGATCGATGCGAGGCAGCAGCCCGAGCCGGGAATTTTCAAAATGAAGGCGCTGCGGCGCAGCGCCGCTTTGCCGAAACGATGTATCGCTGCTGCCGCCGGTCTGACGCCGCAAAGGCTCGCGAGGACGGCTCTACGTTGAAGACATCTCCGCCGGACGGGGCGCCGACGCCAAGGTGACGATGTTCCAGCCGTTGCTGGGGACGCAATTCTTGCAGCGCCTCGAGAGCGGCTGATTAGATGGGCCATGTTCCTCCGTTTTTCGACGTTCTAAAGCCTTTGTCCCCTTCGGGTGGAAAGCGGACAATCTCGCCGCCAGCGAACGCTGTCGCGCCGCCGCCGGAATGTCTCTTTCCAGAGCCCTATCTCGAAGGCGCAGTGGCGAGGCTGAGGCAGGCCAGACAAACCCCAGCACTGCGGCATAACTGACGAGTGCATATACGACGCCACGCCAGCCGGAGGGCAACATAAGCGTCGCTAGAACCCACATAATCGACGCAAATACTGCTGCCGCAACTAGCGGAACGAGCCACGTGGGGCGCAGATACACAGCCAAGACAAGGTCGGCCAGCCCACAATCGGAGCGAACAGGAAGCTCGGAATGGCTAGCAAGCCGCCCACACTTATAAAGCCTTCAGCGAAGCCGCTCGTGGCTTCCCCTCTGGCCGCATCGAAGGCCTGAATGAGGGTGGCGTAGATCGCCATGGAGAGCGCCCATGTGATTAGCAGCTTTGCAAAACCCACCAATCACCTCCTGGTGAAGCACCTAAGCGAAGGGAGTTGAAAACAGGCTAAGTCTCGTTAGCGCCAGTAGGACCGCCTCCGGCGTCTGACGTTCCTTTCGGGCGATCTACGGCACCCTCGAAGGGCGAGTAGGCTTAAGGCAGACGCCCTGTGGATGTCCGGAATCGGGTGGAAAGCGGACGTCAGGTCAGTCGAAGTCACCTCGCCAATGCGGGCGTAGGCGACGAATTAGGCGAGCGTTGCGATGCGGCATACGCAGTTCGAAGAGTCCGGCCTGGACTAACCAATGGCGGTAGCCAGCAAGATTGGCCGAAATGAAAGCGCTCATTGCCGAGTATTGAGCACCCGTGGCGTATCCGCTACGGTAGGCTCGATAGCTTACTTGTAGAGTTCGGTCGTAAAGTCGCTCGGCGCAACGAGTTGCACTGGCGCCGAGTCTCGCATCAATCGCGGTGGGTTGGGGATCAGGGTGCCACGAGCCTTGCCCACGTCTTTGAGCCAGGGCAGTCGCTTTTTGACGCCGCTGGTTTACAGGTTCATCCGTGATGTGCGCCGTGATGCGCTTCAGCTTCACCCCTGGTCCGAAGGCCTGATCGAGCGCGTCGGGGGCGACGGCCTCAAGGCTTTCCGGCCAATTGAGTTCACGAAACCGAACCAGCAGCGGATATTGCACGAACGGCTCTCTGGAAACTGAGATTCTCGGTCCGAAGCGCGGAAGCTCCCGCGCGAGCCCATTCTTCGGAGCGATTTGCCGAATGGTATGTACTCTCTCCGACCCTGAGGCGAGGTCCCCGAACATCGTTTCCGCCAACATCGGCTGGTACTCAGCCCGCCATCCTCGTCCTTCAGAAGAGCGAACAGGACCTGTTCGTTGCCAAGGCCGACGGCAACCGCCTCACCCTTAAATTCCGCGTCGTTGGGGGGAGGCAAGCGCGATAGACGCCTTGCTCAATTTAAGGCTCATTACAGACGAACCAGCTCGGCTTATGGAATTATCGTCAATCTCAACCGAGACCTTGTAACGAACCACGGCGGAGTTTCCGCATCCGCCCAATATCGCGGAGAACCCCGCCAATGCGGCCAACCGCATTCTCGTCATATCAGGGTCTCTGCCTGCCACTCGGCAGCTTACGGGCGAGGCTTCAGTCCGCAATGGGTGGAGAGCGGACATTCAGCAGCGGCGCTCGCGACCGCTAGTGCCTGTATGCTGAACGTCCACCTGCTCATTTGCAGCGGCTAAGTAGAAGATACGGGTAGCGGCCCGTGCCTACGTCCGGCACTCTGCACTGACTCGAGCCGGGGCGGCTCTCATGTTGGTGAAAACGCGCAAAATCGTTGGATCGGGCGTGGCGGTTGTACTGCTGCTCGCGTCGCGCTGATCGCCTGGCCGCGAAGCATGGCGCCACTTCCCGATCTGCGTCGCGGTGACGTCATCGAAGCTGTCCGGGTCATTGACGTGATCGGCGCAACCAGCGGGTCGCCCATGTTGATCCTTATCGAAAATGGCATAATCATCGCTATAGGCGAGCAAGCGCCTGCGGCGGGGCTCGTCCGAGTGGAGGGCCGCGGCCGCTTTCTCGTGCCCGGCTTCTGGGACATGCACGTGAACAGCTTCCAGCACTCGCCGCAAACGAATTTTCCACTGTTCGGCGCCACCGGTGTCACCAATGTGCGTGATATGTTGGACTGCCCCGGCACTGGCGACAGTCTCATCGCCTGTGTCTCCGACAAGCGCCGCTGGAGCGCAGAAGCTGAAGCAGGCCGGCTTTCGGCGCCACGCATCATCGAGGTGGCCAGCTACTACTTGGAGGAGCCGACGCTGGCTCCCGCCGGAGTCGAGAGGCACATCAGCGTCTAAGACGCGCGTGGTATTGATGCGATCCAGGTCTACAACCGCTTGCCCCGCGCTGCCTACCTTCGTGCCGCCGAGGTGGCGCAATCGCGAGGCATGCGCCTCGTCGGACATCTGCCAAAGACGGTCACTCTCAGAGAGGCACTCGCGGCTGGCCAGTCGAGCCTCGAGCACGCACACGTTGCGGCCATTGAACCTTCCACGCCCGGGCAAGAGTGAGGGAACATGTTTATCGATAAAGCCTACGCCCGCCGCGACCGATTAGCCGACGCTGAGTTAGAGCGCCTGCTGGCCGCGCTTAAGGACGAAGCGGATCGCTACCGATACGCGATCCAAAACTATCCGCCCGATCGGATGGAGCGCTACGGTAAGCCTTATCTCAACAGACTAGAAGAGCGAGTGGACGAGACGCAGCGCCTGATGAGCGAACGAGCGAAGCACTCTACCTGAACCGACGAGATATGTCCGCTTTCCACACATAGCGGATAATCCATCGAGGTGACGCCATCAGCGCATTGTCGCTAATGCACCGGCTTGTAAGGACGGTAGCCTTACAGGAAGCGCGCAGCCTTGTAGACTCCGCTCCACAGCGTAGACAAAGCCTATGCCTAGTTTTGCAAATATTTGGTTCTTTGGCGCCATAAACCTCATCTTTTCGGCCGTTGGCTTGATAGCCGCTGCAATTTTCATCGGATTGTCTATCGTGCTAGGCGCAGCCGCCTTAGGCGCGTCGCAGACCACGGTTATCTGAACTCTTTTTTACTCTTCTCCGCTTTGGGTTCCGGCAGGCTGCGGCGCGGGTCTCTTCACAGCCGTGCGCCTAGCGCGCGGACTGAAACGCGACCGACCTGACGCAGGTTCAGAATGACCCAAGGGCAGTTTATGTGAACTGAGAAACTACCCATCGACGGGTGGTTCGATCACTGCCGGATGGCTCGACTGGTGGTGGAACCGCGGCTGGGACGAGTACTTCACCGTCGTCCAGCGGGATCAGCGAAACGCGGGCAAGACTTATGTCGCGAGCGGTCCGAACGATCCCGCCCTGCTCACGCCCGAGCGCTATCAGGCTGACGCGATTGAACTGGCTTAGTGGGCGCGCAAGCGCTACGGCAAGCACAAGGTATTCGTACTCGGTCATAGCTGGGGCAGCATGCTGGGGCTTCGGCTCGCCGCGGCCCACCCGGAATGGCTCCACGCTTACATCGGCATGGGCCAGGCAACGAACAGCCCGGAAAGCGAGCGCCGCGGCTGGATCTGGACCATGGCCCAAGGACAGGCCGACCGGAACACGCAGGAAATCGCTGAGCTGAAATCAGTCGCGCCTTACGCCACCGAACCCGGCCCCATTCCGGTCGAGTCGATCCTTATCCAGCGCAAATGGCTCGGTCACTATGGCGGCGCGGCATGGCGGCGCAGGGGCGGCGACTTCGAGGCCGCGGCGTTCAAGCTCGCCCCGGAGTACACGGATGAGGATGTCCGAAACGCCTTCAAGGGCCAGGAAGCGGTTACGAAGGCACTGCTCCCCCACATCCTCTCCACCGACATGTCGACGATCAGTACGCTCAAAGTACCACTTATTCTGATCCTGGGCCGCCACGACAGGAACGTGTCGAGCGAAGTCGCGGCCGAGTGGTTCGCGAGGCTAAGCGCGCCGTCCAAGCGGCTTATTTGGTTCGAGCGCTCGGCGCATCACATGACTAGCGAGGAGCCCGGCAAGCTGCTGACGACGCTTGTCGCTCACGCCCGCCCCATCGCCGAACGAGCCGGCGACGCCGCGCCCTGATTGGATGCGGAGGCAAGGCTGCGGAGGCAGGGCTGCCAGCATGCGGGCAAGCGGCTTCGAAGCTGCGGCAACCCTTCGCAGGTAAACAGTCAGGCCGTCTACTGCGCCTTCGGCCGAGCATCTTTGTCGATCATAATCGCCTGCTGCCAGCGGCTCGGTGCCTTGTCGTCGCGGTGAATGCACCCCGCCCAGCAGCACGGCCGCTTCTTTCCTTCCAACAGTGCCTCACAGGTTCGGTCGATGCGACGTTGGCGGGTAGCTGCCTGTTTCGCGTCGTCGACCCAGCAGATGAACTCGTTTCGACCGAGCGGCGTCAGACCTTGCTTGAGCATAAGGGCCTGGAACTCTGAGCGGACCGCCACCTGCAGATCGTCACACGCTTGGTGGACAGTGCCATGGGGAAAAGCTTCAACCACGAGACCTCCTAACGGATCCAGCCACCATTGATCTTGGCCGCTACGCTTCGGGATGTCCACGGCACTGCGCCTGATCCAACCGTCGTGCCGTTGTACGGTGCCGCGCGAACCCTCCACCTTCCGTACTGCTGGCAGACCCAATAGGAAGTGCCATGGTCAGCGCCGCACCGACATACACAGCCTTCGCGGACGCAAGCACTCTCGGCGCGTGGCTGAGCGAGAACAACGCTACTCAGACGGAGCTCTGGGTGCGGATCTTCAAGAGCGGGTCGGGGGTCGCATCCGTGACCTGGACCGACTGTGTGATCGAGGCGATCCGCTTCGGCTGGATCGATGGTCAGAAGCGGCCGCTGGATGAGGTCTCCTTCGTTCAGCGCCTCACGCCTCGCAAGCCGAGGTCGAACTGGGTCCGCCAGGAACCGGGATCATGCGACCCGCCTAATCGAAGAAGGTCGGATGACGCCTGCAGGTCTGGCGCACGTCGAGGCAGCCCAGGCCGATGGTCGTTGGAACTCCGCCTATGAGGGTCAGGCGGCGATGTTGATCCCCCAAGACTTCATGGAAGCATTAGACACCCGGCCGGTCGCCAAGGCCTTCTTCAGCACCCTAGACCGCAAGAACCTGTACCCGATCTACTACCGCCTTCAGACGGCCAAACGGCCGGAAACACGCGCAAAGCGCATGGCCCAGATGCTAGACCAGCTTGATCGAGAAGAGCGCTTTCACTGAACCGCGCTCATTCGATCCGAGGCTTATCTGCTGCCACGATGGCGTTTGGCTGGGAAGACCCAGAGTTGGACATTCAGGACCGGTACGCCGCCCGGTCAAAGCGGTGGTTGACCCATAGTCCTGATCATCGCGATCAGACAGAGACGTTGAAATGTCGGACTGTCACCTCGGCGAGCGATGATCATGAAGCGGCACTGCTGCAGGCGACTACCGCTTAGCGAAAACTATGATCGTGCATCGATCCATAGGATCCGGTCTCTCCGAACTCAGAAGACCTTCCGGAGGCTGAAGCTGACCAGACGGCCTAGCGGGTTGAGGTAGGCGCCCTGGTAGTTGATCGGCGTCGTCCCGGCGCCGTCCCGGACTTCCGGGCGAGCGTTCAACAGGTTGGCGATGCCGAGGCTGATCCGAGTTCCTTTCAGCCATGCAGGAGCCTTGGCGCCGCCGAAGCGGTCGGCCAGATTGGCGAAGACGTTGATGTTGACCGTCCCGTAGTCCGAGAAACGCAGGTCGCCGTCGAGGCCGTCCGGACCCGCCGGCAAGCCCAAAACGGTGGTCCCGCTTTGCCAGTTGGCCGCCACCTGCGCGCCGAGGCCGCCCTTGAAGACGCCTGCCTGCAGTTCGAGTTCGTGACGCGCCCGGCCTCCCCGCACGCCGATCGCGGATCCGTTCAGAAAATCAAGCACGGGCGCCCCTTGGCGGAGCAGGATCTCGTCCTCCAGCCGCAAGGTGTAGTAGAAATTGAGATAAAGGCGGCTCCTGAGGTTCTCCACGCCCCTCGTCATCGCAGCGCTTGGCGCGGTTCTGACGACCATCGCCCCCGGAAATCGCCTTTGCACATCGGCCTCGTTCTGCGCGTGGATCACACGGGCGTTGCGAAGCTCGGGAGGCACGTGTCCCAACGGTTGCGTGAAGTTCAGGCCGAAGCGCACCTGCTCCTGATCGGAGCGTTCGAAGTTTAGCGGCCGGGCGTCGATCCGCAGAAGCCGATCGTCGGCACCGCGGGTGAACCGTTCGAGGAACGCGGCTTCGAGTGCGGGCGTGGCAATCGGAAAGGCGGCGATCGGGTGGTCGATGCGTGTGTTCAGATACTCGGCGCTGATCGTCAGGTCGGTTTGAGTGAAAGGCTTGGCGTTCAGCCCGACGCTGATGACGCGGCGATCGTCGGAGCGGAGATCCGGGTTGCCGCCGAACGTCCGCGTGACTTCCACTGTCTCGCGCCTGGTAAGGTCGAAGGTCCGGACGTTCGGCGTCACGACCGTTGGCCCGCCGAGTTGCTCCACCGTCGGCGCGCCTCCTTCGTGCGTTACGGACGCGCTGAGATTGACCGAAGGAACCGGCGACCAGTTGAAGCCGTAGCCGAACGTGCGCAACGTGCCGAAGCCGGAAAGCTGCTCGAGCGCGAGGTTCGCGTTGACCGACAGATCGCCGAGCCATGACGTCCCCTCCTTGCGCCGGCGTGCGACCGGCACGTCCACGTTCGCCTGGATCGCACCGCGGTTTCGTGAAAGTTCGGACCTTTGCTCGGTTCCGCCGACCACCGACCGGCTGGTGAAGTCGCGACGGTCGATGCCGCCCCGGACGCTCGTCGACACCGGCCCGGCCGGCAGCTTGAACGGCTGGCCGCTGACGACCAAATCGGCATTGGCAACGGAGTTGATGGACTTCGCCTCGTTCCGCGACCCCCCTGCGTTGCCGGTGTCGACAACGGTGTCGATGGTGGCGCGATCGTAATTTCCGGTGAAGGTCCACTGCCAGCTGCCCAGCCGCCCGCCGAGGGTGGTACCGAGATGAGCGAGGCGCATGTCCGTGTCGCCTTTCAGCGGCCCTGCGGCACCCAGTCCGAACAGGCTCTTGCTTCTGCTCGCCTCCAAGCTGCCGTTCAAAGTCGACGACACGTTCTCGATAACGTCGCCGCTGACCGTGCCGTTCAGCGCAAATCTTTCGGTTCCCGGCAGCAGCGTCCGAAAGCGCCCCAGGTCCGGCGAACCGGCAACCTGCGCTACGTCACGCTCGCTCTCGAGCAACGTTTCCGAGCGGCTGTACTCGCCGTTGAAATTCAGCCGCGTATTGCCCTTGATGAGCAGATAGTTGGCGGCGGCGCCCGGCGCGTCGCGCCCGCCCTCCGTTGGCGCTGCGAACGTCAACTGCCCGATCCGGGAGCTGAACCGCTCGAACACGACGACGTTCACCACCTTCTGGTCCGCCGGATATCCGTAAGCCAGCGCCACTTCTTCCGGAAGGACTTCCATCCGCTCGATGGCCTCGCTCGGGATCTTGGCAATCTCGGCGAAGCTGGAGACGCGCTTGCCATTGAGCAGCACGACAGGCCCCCTATCCTCCCGGCCCCGCTCGCTTCTCACCTGCGAGCCGAGCGTCTGAAGCAGCTCCTGGATGTCATTCGCTCCGTAAGCCCGGATATCGTCTTGTCTGAAGGTGCGCTCCGCGGGGATGTTGCTGAGCACGGAGCCGCGAGGCCGCTGGGCCGAAACGACGATTTCGTCCTTGTTGGCGGCCTGTTGGGCAAGCTTGCTTGCGAGCTGTGGATCGTTCCTGAACTGCTCTTGCAGCCGCCGCTGAACTTCGGGCGGCAACGGCTTGCCGTCAGCCCCCTTGAACTCGATCTTCGGCACGGCAGGCTCCGGCGGGGTCGGGGTTGCGGTTTCCTGAGCCCTGAGGCTCGCGGACGCCGTGCCAGCGAGCAACGCCGCACACAGCCTGCCGAAGGCGCTCGTGGTCGACTTGCGGGAACGCAGCATTTCAGGCGTGGCGCGCATGGTGAACTCCTTCAAGAATGATCGTCATGAAAGAGCAGGTAATTGTACCGAGCGTTTGTCACGGGCGTGCACAAGGAGACACAAAGCTGATACATGAAGCCGCCATGGTGCTGCGATGAACTCGGTCAGCAGCGTGCTCGTCGTGGACGACGACTCCAGCATTCGTGATGCGCTTTGCGAGTATTTGCGCGGACACGGGTTTGCCGTGAGAGGCGCGGACGGCGCGACCAAGATGGACCGGCTGCTCGCCGAAGCGCCAGCCGACGTCGTCGTGCTCGATGTCATGATGCCGGGAGAAGACGGTCTTTCCGTCTGCCGCAGGCTGGCCCGAAAGGGAGTGCCGGTTCTCATGCTGAGCGCGCTGGGTGACACCACCGATCGGATCGTGGGGCTTGAGATCGGCGCGTCGGACTACCTGCCAAAGCCGTTCGATCCCCGGGAGCTGCTGGCCCGCTTGCGCGCAATGCTGCGGGACCGAAGCACTGCTGAAGATCAGGCGCTCGGAACAAGGTACTTCTTCGCAGGATGGCAAATGGACCTGGAAGCGCGAACGTTGCGCGCGTCTTCGGGAGCCGTGATGCCATTGACCTCGGGTGAATTCGCGCTGCTGCGCGTCTTTGCCGAGCGGCCTGGACGGCTGCTCTCCAGGGATCAGTTGCTGGACCTCTCGCGGGGCGGCGACGTTGGGCCGTACGACCGGGCTGTGGATCTGGCGGTAAGCCGCCTGCGCCGCAAGCTGGACGCAGACGGCGGCGTGGCGCTTATTGAAACGGTGCGGGGTGAAGGATACCGCTTTCTTCCCCCGGTGAGGCGAGGATGACCAAGGCGCGCAGTGCGTTGGTCCAAGTTGGCGGAGCGATGCTCGCCACCCTTGCCGTAGTCCAGGCGATCAGCTTCGGCGTGGTGCTCGCCACACCGACCCCGACGGCGCCGATGATGACGGTCGCGGAAGTCGCCGCTCTCGTCCGGGATCCTGCGGCCACGAGCGGCGAGCGTCTCATGCGCAGCAGTGACGACGAGCCGCCGTCCGGGGTCAGAGCGCCCATCATCGAGGCAACGCTCGCCCGGAGCCTTGCAGTGTCACCTGGCGACGTCCGCGCCACTTGGTTCGATCGAAGAACTCCACCGGGCCCGAGCCTCTCCTCGCGAGGTACGACGTTGAGGGCAGTCCCTCGCGGCGCCAAATCGTTCACCGCAGTCCTCCCGGTGGGCGCCTATGCTCTTTCGCCTGAGCAGGCGAACGCCTTTCTGAACGCGGCGCAGTTCTCGGCCTTTACCGCAGCCGTGCGAGAAGCCGGCGGTCGTTGGGTCGTCGTGCAGCCACGGGAAGGATTTTGGACAGGGTGGCGGCTGCGGCTGCTGGCCGCTTTCGCCCTCAGCGCGGCTTTGTTGGCGCCGTTGGCTTGGTTCATCTCGCGTCGCCTTACGAAGCCGCTGCGCCAACTCGCCGAACAGGCGCAGTCTCTAGACCTGATGGCTACCGCCGCCCCGGTGTCGAGTGGTCCCCGCGAAGTTCGTACCGCCGCGGCGGCGATCAGGCAGATGCAAGCTCGCCTGGCGTCGCAAGCAGCCGATCGCACGCGGATGCTGGCGGCCATGGCCCACGACCTGCGCACGCCCCTTACGGGACTTAGGCTGCGCGCTGAAGACACGGCGCCTGCAGTGCGAACCAGGATGGTCGACGACATCGCCCGTATGGACGCCATGATCGCCGAAGTGCTGGCCTATGCACGGGACGGCTCGCAGCCTTCCGCCGTGGAGCAGGTCGACCTCGACCATCTCGCGCGCACGGTTATCCAAGACGCTGCCGAGCGAGGCCACTCAATACCCTTGGCGACCTCTGGCGCAGGCGTGGCGACGGTGGCGGGAGATACAAACGCGATACGGAGGGCAATCACCAACTTGGTCGATAACGCGATTGCTTATGCTGGTGGAGGGCAGCTCTGCATCATTGCGGAGCAGTCCTCTGTGCTAATCATGGTGGAAGATGAGGGGACGGGGATAGCGCCTGCGGATCGGCTAAGGCTGATGCAACCGTTTGAGCGCGGAGAAGCGTCCAGAAATCGTTCAACAGGCGGTGCCGGGTTAGGCTTGAGTGTGGTGAGCGACATCGCGCGTCGACACGGAGGCGAATTTGCCCTGTCCGAACGACCTGGTGGTGGGCTCCGCGCGACGATCCGCTTGCCCAAGAATGAGTCCGATCAATGCGCGCGCGTGGACCGGTAACCCACGCGTGCCCACTGGAGCCCAGCTCCGGCGATGCCACAATGCTTTGACTGGAGACCTGGCGCGGCTGCTTGGCCAGATGGCGGGAATTCTCTTTCGGTTGATCAAGAGGACGCACACCTTCCATAATCATCAAGCGGGCGAATTCATCCATGATCGTCACTTCGGTGGCTGCGCCCGGAGCTCACGGGTTCGGCCGCTAGTTCCTCAATTGGCGCGGTATAATCTTGGTTCTTGAAGCTGGAATCGGAACGCGAGCCGCTGAGCAAACAATCAGAACCACCCGCTTCAAGCCGTCCGTAGCGGCGCTCGCGAGAGCACCAAACAGCGCAACGAGCACATCTATCGAGCGCTTGCCCATCCCGCGATCAGCCAACCAAGTTTGCAAGCCGATAAGCAGGATTGCCCCCGGAAATGTGAAAAGCATCGTCCCCATCGACATTCTGGTTGGCGTATAAGTGCATCCTCAGATCGAAGCGAACCGCTCGATCAACAAGGTGTGTCGTTCCTTTTCTACTCAGGCTCTGGGCATTGAAGCGGTCAATCCACTCTCCTGCCGTTCTTGGAGGCGCCCTGTTGGTTTCGTCTTTCTTCGGCATGTTCCCTCCCCACGGAGCCCCACGTTTCGACGCCGACGTTCGCTTTCCACCCTTTTTGCGGAGATCGACGAGGTAGGCCACGCTCCGGTGTGTCCGAGCATTCACGCAACCCAGCCTGTCGAGATCGTCACCGACTTTACGTGCCTTGGTGAAATGGTCACGATCAGCCGCCGATCACGGCCTGAGCGCACCCGATCAAGCTGGCGCGTGACCGCGTCGATATGCCAGTCGTGCTGGTAACCCCTCTCCGCTCGGCGGAAACTCGCTGTAGACCGACCGCTCCAGAACGCCGCACCGACCGATCAGTAGCCGCGTTGGCATGTTTGACGTCCTAAGCTTGCGGCTCATTGATCCCGGCACTGTTACGAGACTCTCCCGACGTGGCGGGTCCGACTCGCGCGTGGCAGAATTATCGCACCGACGTGCCGTGATCCGCCCCCTGCCTTGCGCTTGTTTCAAACGAACATAGAACGGCGCGGGAGGGGGCACGATGAGGCAAGCACAATCGCACGCGCGCCCGAAGCGCTGGACTCGCGCCGCGATGTTGGCAGGCGCGGGCGCCTTCGCGTCGCCGGCGCTGGCGGACGTCCAGATGGTGCCTACCCCTGCCGATCTGCGCGACTTGTCGATCGAGGAACTCGCGCAGGTGGAAGTCACCTCCGCGTCCAAGCGCGCGGAGCCGTTGAGCCAGGCACCCGCCGCGATCTACGTCCTGACTGAAGACCAGATCCTGCGGTCCCCGGCGACGTCGCTTCCCGAACTGCTTCGGCAAGCACCCAACCTGCAGGTCCAGCGTATCGACGCGCGGCAATATGCCGTCAGCGCGCGCGGCTTCAACGGCTACGAGACCTCGAACAAGCTGCTCGCCCTGATCGACGGCCGCACGATCTACACGCCGCTGTTCTCCGGGATCTTCTGGGAACTCCACCATCCGGTGCTGGAGGATCTGCAGCAGATCGAGGTCGTCAGCGGCCCGGGCGGCACCTTGTTCGGCCCCAACGCCGTCAATGGTGTGATCAGCATCACCAGCAAGTCGGCGCTGGACACGGTAGGCGGGCTCGCACGCGCAACGGTTGGCGCAAACGAGCGCACCGCGGCGCTTCGCTACGGCGCCGCCATCGGCGATTCCGGGGCGTTCCGCGTCTACGGCAATTATTTCGACCGAGAAGGTCTGCCGGCGGGTGCGGCGGGTGCGCTCGACGACGACTTCTCGGGCGTTCAGGGCGGCTTCCGCATGGACTTCGCGGGCGCCGAAAACAGCTTCACGCTGCAGGGCGACATCTTCGACACCGACACGGATCTGATCCCCGGCGATGGCGAGCGCGGCCACAACGTCCTCGCGCGCTGGACACGCGCGCTGGGCGCCGGCTCCTCGCTGCAGGTGCAGGGCTATTACGACGACTATCGACGGCGCTTCACGCTGGTCACGGACGCGCTGCAGACCTTTGATCTCGAAGCGCAGCTGAACGCGACCCTGGGCGCGCACGAGCTTGTGGTCGGCGGCGGTGTGCGGACCACCAGGGATCTGTTCGACAACGACCTCAATCCCTTCGTCCTGACGCCCGAACGCAAGCGGCTGTGGATCGTCAACGCGTTTGCGCAGGACCGGATCGCGCTGTCCCCTGCCGTTAACCTGACCGCCGGGGTCAAACTGGAGAACTCGTCCTTCACGGGCCTTGAGGTGCTGCCCAACCTGCGGCTGGCATGGACACCCAACGCGCGGACGCTGCTCTGGTCGTCGGTTTCCCGCGCCGTACGCACGCCGTCGCGTATAGATCGCCAGCTCAACAACCTGCCGATCCTGGCGCCAGCCACAGACTTCGAGTCGGAACGCGTGACCGCGATCGAGGCGGGGTACCGGGGGCAGCCCGCCGACAGCACCACGCTCTCCGTGTCCGTCTTCTACAATCTGTACGATCGGCTGCGCACCACCGAGCTGGCGCCCGGCGGAGTGCTCCCCATCCGGCTCGCCAATGGCTTAAAGGGACGGGGCTACGGCGTGGAGGCGTGGGCGACGCAGCAGATCGCACCGTGGTGGCGCCTGCGGCTGGGTGTCGCCACCCTGTCGACGCGCTTTCGCGAAAAGTCTGGGCACGACGACCTCACAAACGGCGGTTCGACCGGCAACGATCCAGATTACAAGATCATCGCCCGGTCCGAGATCAAGCTGGCGGACAATCTCGATCTCGACATCGGACTTCGCGCCCACGACGATCTCGAACGGCCGCGGGTCGGCGCTTACGTGGAAGCCGACGCTCGCATCGGCTGGCGCGTGTCGCCGGGCCTGGAACTCTATGCCGCCGGCAGCAATCTCTTCCGCGGCGCGCACGACGAAAGCGCCTACCGCAACACCGGTCAGCTCAATCAGCGTAGCATCTATGCCGGAACGCGGGTCCGCTTCTGATGCCTGTTTGCTCCGCCTCGGCAGTGGCGGCCCGAGCCTTCCGGGCTTTCACGGCGCTGGCCCTTATCTTGGGGCTTCAGGCGCCCGCCCAGGCGCAGACGCTTGAACTCTCAGTCAAGGCGGCGTTCCTGCCCAAATTCGCGCGCTACGTGCAATGGCCGCCCGCGCAGCTACCCGCTGGCAGTCCGCTCCAGCTTTGCATCATAGGCAGCGATCCCTTCGGGTCCCTGATCGACCAGGCCGCGGCCGGCGAGCGCGTCGACCAGCATCCGGTCGCGGTGCGGCGCCTGGCGAGCACCGCCCAGGCCGCCGGTTGTCACATCGCCTTCTTGCGCGGCACGCCGGCGCAATCAACCGCAAGCATGCTCGCGGCCCTGCGCCCGCTCCCCATTCTGACCGTGACGGACTTCCGTTCGGGCGCGCAACGCGGGATGATCCACTTCGCCCTGACCGGCAACCGCGTCGGATTCCACGTGGACGAGGCGGTCGCGGCCCGCAGCAACCTGGCCATCAGCTCGCGTCTCCTGGCGCTCGCCCTGACCGTTCGGCAGCGGCGCGGGTGACGCTGTTCACCCGCATGATCGGTCGCTGGCAATCGCTGCCGACCGCCGCATCGCTGATTGCCGGCCTGCTTCTCATCGCCGGGCTGGGCATCATCTTCCAGAGCGAGCGCGCCTACGATGCGCAGAAGGTGCACGAAAGCGTGATCCAGGCCCAGATCCTGGCCGAAAGCGTGGCCGCGCCGCTCGACTTCAGCGACCCGTCGACGGCGCAGGAAGCGGTCGATGCGCTACGCGTGAATGCCCAGACCCGTCTGGCGACCGTATACGACAAGCAAGGCCGCGTGTTCGCCGGCTTCGCGCGCCAGGGTGTCGTCGTGCCTCCGCGTCCACCCGCCGGAGGTCCGTCGACCGACGGGCCGATTACGGTCACGGCACCCGTGATCAGTGGCGGCGAGCGCATCGGCACCGTGCACCTGGTCTCGGTGCGCGAGCCGCTCTCCCGCCGGCTGTCGCGCTGGTCCTTGATCCTGCTGTTCGTGGTGATGGCGGCGCTGGTTGTCGGCGTTCTGGGGATTGCGCATGCCGCGCTCCGGCGGGCGAATAGCGAGCTGGAGTCACGTGCCCGCGCGCTTTCCGCCGCCAACCGCGAGCTCACCGTCCAGATCGACGAACGGGAGAAGGCGGAGGAACAGCTTCGCCAGTCGCAGAAGATGCAGGCGATCGGGCAGCTGACCGGCGGCATCGCGCACGACTTCAACAATCTGCTGACGGTGATCCAAGGGTCGGCGGACATTCTGCAGCGGCCGGGCCTGAGCGAAGAAAAGCGGGCCCGCTACGCCGCGGCCATCTCCCAGACGGCGGGGCGGGCGGCCGCCCTGACCTCCCAGCTGCTCGCGTTCGCGCGCCGCCAGCCGCTTCTTCCAGAGACCATCGACCTCAATCAGCAGATCCTCGGCATGGTCGAGCTTCTGGATCGCACGCTGGGCGAACGCGTGTTCATTCAAACGCAGTTGTCCGCCGAAGTCTGTGTCGTGGATGTCGATCCCACCCAGCTTGAATCCGCGATCCTCAACATCGCGGTGAACGCCCGTGACGCCATGGAAACGATGCCCGCCGGCGGCGGGACCTTGACGCTGCGGACCAGCCTCGCCTCGCCGGTCCAGTCGGATCGGCCGGCGGTGGCGCTTGCGATAACCGACACCGGCGGAGGCATTTCGCCCGAAACGCTTGCCCGCGTCTTTGAACCCTTTTTCACGACCAAGGATGTCGGCCGAGGCACTGGACTGGGGCTCAGCCAGGTTTACGGCTTCGCGTCCCAATCCGGCGGTGACGTGCTGGTCGACAGCACATTGGGTGAAGGAACCACATTCACGCTGATCCTGCCTTGTAGCGCGCACGGTTCGGCGGCGCCCGACTCGATCGAGGAGGCAAAAGCGGTTCCATCTACCAAACCCGGACGCATTCTGGTCGTGGACGACAACGAGGACGTCGGGGCGTTCGCGGAATCGTTGCTGGCGGAGCTTGGCCACCGGGTCATTCGCGCCACAACCGGCGAACAGGCGCTGCGCGTGATGCAAAGCTTTCCGGTCGATCTGGTTTTTACCGACGTGGTCATGCCGGGAATGGGCGGCATCGAGCTTGCCGGGAGATTGCGGGAGCTACGCCCGCACCTGCCGATCATCCTGACCACAGGCTACAGCGACAACATCACGGGGGAAGCAGCGAAGGGGTTCGCCATCCTCTTCAAGCCTTACAAACTTGAAGCAGTCGCCAGCGCCGTCAATCAGGCGCTGTGGGAGTCCACCGCGTCTGCGGCGTAGACGACCACCTAATGGCCTGGACCCTATGCCTTGCCTCATCTTTGCGGATCGGGGACCAGTGATCTTGGCCTGGAAGGCAATAAGGTCGGGCAACGCGCCTTCAGGTCTAGCAACAGGTGCAGGTCGAAGTCGGTCGCGACCGAACAGGCTGGCTGGCTGGCGACGTACCGGCTCCCGCCCGGTCACAGCCGGCTGTTCGCGCACTCTGCGCGTGCCCGAGCGACTGAGCAGCCGTGGCGTCCGCAGAGCTGGAGTGTTCTGACACCAGTATACCGGATCTCCCGATTGGGTGAGCACGACGCTTTGACAGCTTCGGCCAGATCCATACCATCCCTGGTTCTCCTTCGCTTCAAGCCGTTCAATGAGAGCGCCATCGCGGACAATAACCCAGCGCTCCAACTCGCCGACGGCACAGTAGCCGTTTTCACTGATCAGTTTGACGTGCTAACTGCTGCTGACTTAGCGTCCGTTGCTGCTGCCGGCGACAACATCGACCGAGCGACGACCTGCTCTGCCCGAACGGCGGTAACCTGCAGGAACAGGCTCGGGAGAGTACTTCTTTCCGGACGCGCACAGCCCATTGTGTAGGCAACAAACGCCGAAACCTACGCCGTATTCGTGAACGGTCGTAGGTCGTTAGATGCGCGCGCCACGTGTTTGTCGATCCCGCCCTACCCTCATGGCTCCGGACGAAATTGCAGCCCCTGCTCCGCTCGGCCATTGACGAGTACAGCACCCGCCTGGGTCCGCTCAGAGCCACATCACCGGTTCTGATAGCGCAGTTGACCGGCCCCACGCCGCACGCATCTGAAAAGGGGGGCAGCGTCGTGAAGGACTTGGTGGTGATGAATCTCGAGGCGACGGTCTTCTTGTGGAGAACCCTCGGGTCCGCGATCGCGTCAGGTTGTTCGTAGCGCACGAGTCGGTTCACTTCTGGCTTCGTCAGCAGACCCGAGTAGGGCAGCGGCGGCATCGTTGGATCACCGAAAGAGGAGCGGAGCTGATGGCGATTCGGACGGTAGCGCGTCGTAACGCATCGTTCACCCCCAGCCTCAGATTGAGCGCATTGGTCGAGGAATGTTCAACGCTGCTTGCCGGCGGCAGCCAAGCGGCGGTCGCCGATCGGGGGAACGATCGCGTCCAATACGCCTGCGGCACCGTATTGGTTCTAGCTTCCGAGGATGCCAGTGGAGGCCAGTTCGACAGTTTCGTGAGTGACATCATGAAAATGGCTGATCGGAGCGGGGGTATGCTAACGCCCGCCGACTGGACCGGTCATCTGCGCAGCTTGGGCAGACCAATTTGGCGGACCGCTTTGAGGAGCTGTTGAACAAGCGGCTGAGTGCCCGGCTGATTACATCCATCGCTTGTTGGCAGATGCTGGCGTCGCGCTCGACGTTCGCGTCACTGCGGCGACTTGCTGATCGCGGCAAACAAGCTTGACGCGCAGGCGCAGTATGAAAAATGGATTGCAACTCCAGAACAATTGGTATCAAACTGGTCTTATACCGCAGCGATTGCGGAGAGCTGGGGGAGACGGAGAATGGCGTTGCGGACGAGTCTTGTACTGCGGAGCGCTTCCGCTTTGGCTTTGGTGGCCGGAGCTTCGTACCCGAGCAGGCTTTGGTCACAAACGACAACGCCGCCTGAGCAGGCGCAGGACGATGCGGTTGAGGCCCCTGTCGAGGAAATCGTCGTCACCGGCTCCCGCATCACCAGCGCAGGGTTGTCGTCGACCAGTCCGATCAGCACGCTCTCGGGCGAGCAGATCCGGCTCGAGCGCGCGGTTACAGTTGAAGATTTTTCCACGGAGATACCGCAGCTCGCCGGCGGCGTGAATTCCACGTCCGTCGGCAGCGACGCCTTTGGCGCGCAGACGCTCGACCTTCGCAGCCTCGGCCAGAACCGCACGCTGGTGCTGATCAACGGCACCCGCGCGATCCCCTTCTCGTTCCGCAACGCCGTGGACGTGAACTCCATTCCCGCGCCCCTGCTCAAGCGCGTCGATATTCTGACGGGCGGCGCCGCCGCCGTCTACGGCGCCGACGCGGTGGCGGGGGTCGTCAACTTCATCATCGACGATGACATTCGCGGCGTGCAGGCGAACGCCAATTATCGCCATGTCGAGGATGGCGGGTCGCAGGCGAGCATAAACATCCTCGGCGGCATCAGCCTCGGCGACCGCGGCAGCCTGGTCGCTTACGCCGAATATACCGACCGTGACGAACTACTCGCGGGCGAACGCGCCATATCCCGCCGGGGCACCGCGACCCTGCCGATCGGCGGCAACTTCACGGACGTCGCAAGCGGGCGCACCTTTTCGTTCGACGCCGCCGGCAACTTCACGCTGTCCCCGCAGACAACGGATTATACGCCCGGCTTCCTGCTCGTGCAGCCGCTCCGCCGTATTAACGCCAACGCGTTCTTCAAATATGACCTGCTGGACGGAGTCCAGGCGTACGGTCGCGTCCTTTATTCGCATGTCCGCACGCGGGGCGGGACGCGATCGGGGCAAAACCCGCCGATCACGGGCGCGGGCGGGATCAACGTGCAGATCGCGCAGAACAACGCCTTCCTGACCCCCGAGGCGCGGGCGCAGCTTACCTTTGTCAACGGCTTCGCGACGGTGAACGTGCGCCGCTCGCTCGGCGAACTGGGTCCGACGTCGGCGCAGAACGATCGCGAGACGTACCAGGCGCAACTCGGTTTGCGCGGGGCGATCACCCCGGCGATCGACTGGAACGCTTATTATCAGTTTGGCCAGTCGCGCGAGGAGATTGCGGTTCTGGGCGAGGGCGTCAAAGCCAACTTCGCCGGCATCGCCAACACCACTAACATTTTCGGGCCGGGCGGTGATTTCACCAGCCTGCTTCAGGACTTCGACTTTGGTTCACGACGGCGCCGCCAACAGGTCGCCTCGGCCTATGTGGCAGGTGACACCAGCGACTTTTTCGGGGGCTGGGCAGGGCCGTTCGGCTTCACCGCCGGCTACGAGTATCGCAAGGAAACCGGCCTTTTCATATACGGGACCGACCTCAACACGTCCTTTAACCAAGGCAACGAGGTCGCGCCCCCCATCCCTCCCTTCGTGCGGGTGCACGAGCTGTTCGGCGAACTGGTGATTCCACTCTTGTCCGACCTCCCTCTCATTCAGAAGCTGACGCTGGAGGGGGCCTACCGTCGATCCTGGTACGACCGGTCGGTTGGAAAGGGCCGCAGCTATGACACCGACAAGCTTGGGCTAAATTGGATCGTCAGCGACGACCTTCGGCTCCGCGCGACCCGCCAGAGCGTGATTCGTGATCCCAACATTGGCGAGTTCGCCAATCCCGTCTTTTCGATCCCCTTCGCCAATCTGGTCACCGTCCCCCGCCTTTTCCCGCGCTACGCCGGTGATCCCTGCGCGCTGGGGACCGGCAATGCGGAGCAGTGCCAGCGGCAAGGCTTCAAGGGCGCCTACGACTCGCGCAACGCGCAAAACCTCACCGGGGGTTACTTCTTCGGCGGCAACGCAGACATCAGGGCCGAGCGGGGCAAGACCTTCACCGTGGGCGCTGTACTGACCCCGCGCTTTCTTCGCGGGCTGAACCTTTCGGTCGACTTCTACGATATCGAAATCTCCGATGCTGTTGGCCAGATCCAGCCAGTTGACGCGATCACGAGTTGCTACATTACCGATCCGCGCGCGGACAATCCGCTGTGCGCGGCGGTGACGCGCGATCCTACAACAGGGCGCATCCTCAACGCTTTCGTCGACGACCGCAATCTGGCGTCGATCAAGCAGGAGGGGGTCGACGTCGACTTCCGCTACGGAATCGCAATGCCCGCCGGGTTCGGCCGGCGTCTGACGTTCGGCTATCAAGCCAGTTTCGTGACGAGCTATTCGATCCAGCGCAATGCCGCGCTGACGCCCGTCGACTGCAAAGGCGCGTTCGGCGCTCGCTGTTCGTCCGATCTCGTGACGCTGGTCTCCCCCGACTATCGTCACCGAGCGACAATCACTTGGGACTCCAAGCCTGTCACCGCCCAGGTCGGTTGGAAGCGGATCGGCGAGGTGCGCGACAGTGCGGTCGGCAGCACCGATGTCATCAAGCCGTTCAACTATTTCGATCTGAACGTGGCGGTCCGCCCACCGCAGATCGAAGGCCTCACGCTCGCATTCGGCGTCGACAATCTTTTCGACAAGAAGCCGCCGAGGCCGACCAACGCGGGCGCATTCAATACCTATCCGGACACCTATGACGTGCTCGGCCGCAACTTCGGCCTTAGCGTGACGCTCCGACGCTGACCGTCGCGAGGACGGCCCTGGGCAACCGGTCCACCGTCCTCGTCCGCTCGCCCGCTGGAGTATAGTCTGAAGGCATGTCCCCGCAGTTCACCGCATTCGACTGGACGATCCTCGGCGGCTACGTCGCGGCACTCGCCGTCGCCGGCTATCTCGCATCGCGACGGACGATCGCCACGGCGGACGATTATTTCCTCGCTGGCCACTCCGCGCCCACATGGCTGGTCGCCGTCTCCGTGCTCTCCACGGTGCAGTCGGCGGCGACATTCCTCGGAGTTCCGGATTACAGTTATCGTGGCGATTACGCCTATCTGACCTCGGTCGCCGGCGCTTTGCTGGCGGCGGTCTTTGTCGCCCGCGTGCTCATGCCCCGCTTCTACGCGCAGCGCGTGTCCACGGTGTACCAGCTGCTCGAGGTCCGCTTCGACGTCACGGCCCGGCGGGCGGCGGGCGGCATGTATCTCGTCGGCCGCATCTTTGCGAGCGGCGCGCGGCTGTACCTGGCGGCGATTGCCGTATCGATGGTCATGTTCCTCGACGTCCAGCCCGGGCAGATCGTCATCGCGTCACTGGTGCTGCTCGTATTCGGCCTCGCGTTCACCTTCATGGGCGGCCTGAGCGCAATCATCTGGAGCGACCTCATACAGGTGGTGCTGTACCTCGGCGCGGCGCTGGCGGTGCTGTTCTTTCTGTGGACGAAGATCCCCGCGTCTCCTGAACAGATCGTCGCAGCCTTGTCCGCCGCGCCGGACGGAACGGACAAGCTGCGGCTGATCGATCCGTCGCTGGACCTGTCGCGTCCCTTTTCGCTGGTCGCGATCCTGACCGGTGTCGTCCTGCTCCACATCGGCAATTCGGGCCTGGATCAGGATACGACGCAGCGCCTGCTCGCCTGCGAGGACGCCCGGCGCGGCAGCCGTGCGCTTTACTGGTCCGTTCTCGCCTCGATCCCGGTCATCGTCATCTTCCTGGTCATAGGATCGCTGCTTCACGTCTTTTACCAGCGCCCCGACCTGATGGCCTCCGCCGCCGGCACCGTGCCTCCCACCTTCCGCGGCGAGAAGATCACGGTGTTCATGCACTTCATCCTGAGCGAGGTGCCACCGGGCGTGCGCGGCCTCGTCACCGTCGGCGTCATCGCCGCGGCGGCGATCAATTCGGGACTGATCTCGATGTCGGCGGTCGCGGTGAACGACTTCTACCGCCCGTGGGCGGCGCGGCGGGGGATCACCGAAGAAATGCACGTCGTCCGCGCTGGGCGCGCGGCGACAGTGCTGCTCGGCATCGCGCTCTTTGGAATGTCGATCCTGTGCTATCACTGGCAGCGTGCAACGAGCGCGCCGCTGCTTGAATTCGTCCTCGGCGTCATGGCTTTCGCCTACGCGGGCCTGCTCGGCGTGTACTTCACTGCCGTCTTCACCAGCCGGGGTTCGTCGGCATCGGTCATCGCCGCCCTCATTGCGGGCTTCGCGACGGTGACGATGTTCCAGCCGTATGTCGCGCGGCTTGCCGGCCTGCCTGAAGCCTTCGCGACCGTGGCGTTCCCTTGGCAGTTGCTCATCGGAACGGCGGTCGCGACGATCGTCTGCATGGCGTCCGCCGGCCGCGCCAGAGACGGGGGATAGGAAGCATGCAGGGCACCGAGATCGTCGACCCACGATACGTCGATATCGACTTCTGGACGACAGAGGACGCCGTGGAGGCGATACTGGACGGCCAGCTGAGCGCGGTTGCGTCGCTCCGGAATCAGACGACGGTGCTTGCGCGCGCCGCCGAGGCCGCGACGCCGCTCCTGTCGGCGGGAGGACGGCTCGTGTATGTCGGGGCCGGCACGTCTGGGCGTATCGCGGTTCAGGACGGGGTGGAGCTGGGCCCGACCTTCGGCTGGCCGAAGGAGCGGCTCGCCTTCCTGATCGCCGGCGGCCTCGACGCGCTGTCGGTCAGCGCCGAAGGCGCCGAAGACGACCGGAACGAGGCCCTCCGCCAGCTCGCGACCCAAGCCGTAGGGCGGGGCGATGTCTTGATCGGGGTGGCGGCGAGCGGGCGCACGCCGTTCACCGTCGCCGCGCTGGAAGAAGCTCGGCGAGCGGGCGCCCTGACCATCGGAGTCGCCAACAACCCCCACTCCCCTCTTCTGGCCGCGGCCGAGTTCGCGATCCTGGCCGACACGGGCAGCGAACCGATCGCTGGCTCGACGCGCCTGAAGGCGGGCACCGCGCAAAAGATCGTTCTGAATATCCTGTCCACCGCGATCATGCTCCGGCTGGGGCGCGTTTACCGGGGCCTGATGGTCGACATGGTGATCTCCAACGACAAGCTGCTGCACCGCGGGCACCAGATGGTGCGGACCTTATCGGGCTGCTCGGAAGACGCGGCGGTCGCCGCCCTCACGGCGGCCGGAAACGATATCAAAAAGGCGGTGCTGATCGCGCGCGGCATCGCCATCGAGGACGCGGAGGGACTGCTGGCCCGCAACGACCGGATCCTCCGGCGCGCGATCGACGAACTGGAGCGGCGTTGACCGCCGCCGGGCCACGCATCGACTGGGGATCGGGCAGCAGAGCGCCCATCTACCTGAAGCTCGCCCAGACGCTGAGGCAGCGGATTGTTGCCGGTGAAATCGGCGCCGGCGACGCGCTCCCCTCGGAACGGGACCTTTGCGACATATTGGGGGCGTCGCGCGTCACCGTTCGCAAGGCGATCGAGACGCTGATCAACGAAGGCCTGATCGTGCGCAAGCAGGGGTCGGGCACCTTCGTCGCCCCGCGCATCGAAGCGCCCGGATCGCACCTGAGCAGCTTCAGCGAAGACGCGTCCGCCCGCGGCGAGAAGAGCGAGGCGATCTGGATGATGAAGACCTATGCCGTCGCATCGCCCGAGGAAGCGAAGGTCCTCGAGCTCGAGCCGAACGCGCGCGTGCTTCGCCTCGGCCGCGTCCGCTTGTCGGAAGGCGAGCCGTTGGCGATCGAGAATGCGATCGTTCCCGCCCAGTTCCTTCCCAACCTCGATGAGGTCGGCGACAGCCTGTACGAAGCGCTTGGCCGCCGCGGTTTGCGCCCTGTTACGGGCACGCAAAAGATCAGAGCGTCGCTCGCGACCCCCACCGAGGCCGGGCTGTTGTCGATGCTCGAGAAATCCGAACTGCTGCGTATCGAACGGGTCACTCGGCTGGCGGACGGGCGCCCGGTCGAATACACTCGGTCCGCGTACCGAGGCGATCGCTTCGATTTCGTCAGCGAATTGCGGGGCGCATATTCCGTCCTCTGACGCCCGGGGGCAAAAGTCCGGCCGCGACCCGGGACTCGATGCGTTTCGGGGCGCGACGGTGCTGTTGATGGTGCTGGTCAATCTGCAGGGGTCGGGCGCGGACACCTTCGCCCTGCTCAGGCACGCGCCTTGGCACGGATCGACGCTGGCAGACCTGGTTTTTCCCTGGTTCATTCTCGCGGTCGGGCTGTCCGTTCCGCTGGCCCTCGACGGTCGATCGGACGCCGGGATGTGGCCCCTGTTGCGGCGCGCCGTCGTGCTCGCCGCCATCGGCGTCGTGCTGGGCTGGCTGATCCGGCCGACGCTCGACCCGTCGGACGTGCGCTGGGTGGGCGTGCTGCAGCGCATCGGAATCGTCTATCTCGCCTGCGCCCTGATCGCGCGCAGCACGCGCGGGCCGGTGACCGTCGCCGCGCTGGCGCTGGCGTGCCTGGTCGCGCACGCGGCGGCCCTCCTGCTCGTGGCAGCGCCCGGCGAGGCCGCGCCCAGCCTCGCCATGGGGGAAGGCGCCAGCGGCTGGCTGGACCGCGCGCTGGTGCCCGGCCGCCTGTACCGCGAGGCGTGGGACCCCGAGGGCGCGCTGTCGACGCTGCCGGCGATCGGCACCGGCCTGATCGGGCTCGCCCTGATGCGCTGGCGGCGCGCGGGCGCGACCGCCATGCACCTGCTGGCGGCGGCGATCGCGCTCGTGGTGGTAGGTCTCGTCGCCTCCCCGATCCTGCCGCTTAACAAGGCGCTGTGGACCGGAAGTTACGCCGTTGTCGCGGCGGGCACCGGTGTCGTGGTCTGGCTGGCGCTTGGATGGCGCGCGAAGTCTGCAGAGGACGGCCCCGTCAACTGGCTACTCCTGTTGGCCGGGCAAACGGCCCTGACGCTTTACGTGCTCCACATGTTGCTCATCGCCGTGCTCGTGCGGACCGTTCCGGGCGGCGGTACCTTGTGGTCGCGCAGCTACGACGCGCTCGCCGCGACCGGCCTGACGCCCGGCCTCGCGTCGCTGCTGTTCGCCGTCGCCGCGTCGGCTGTGTCCCTTGCGCCATTATCCTGGCTGAGGCGCCGCGGCCTGCTGCTGAGAGCCTAAGCGTCGAGGAAGATCTTGCCGGGGTTGAGCAGCCCCTGCGGGTCCAGCGCCTGTTTGATGCGGCGCATGACGTCGATGCTTTCCGCCCCGTGCTCGCGCAGCATGGCGTCCCGCTTCCCGATCCCGATCCCGTGCTCGCCGGTGCACGTTCCGCCGACGGAAAGGGCGTGCGCGATCATCGCCTCGTTGACCGCGCGTGCCTTTTGCCAACCGGCGGCATCGTCCGGGTGGAGGACGAAAAAGACGTGGAAGTTGCCGTCGCCGACGTGGCCGAGGATCGGCGCGATGAGCCCGGCCGCCTCTATGCCCGCCTTGGCGCGCGTGATCGCGTCGGCGAGCGCGCCGATCGGAACGCAGATGTCGGACACCCACGTCACCGCTCCCGGCACCAGCGCGCGCGCTGCGTAGAGCGCCTGATGCCGCGCCTTCCACAGCGCGCTGCGTGCCTCGGCCGCGACCGCGGTGCGCATCGGATTCGCGTCGGCAGCCTGGGCGAAGGCACCAAACATTTCGACCTGCTCGTCCACGGACGCTGCGCTGCCGTGGAACTCCAAAAACAGCGTGGGCCGCGCGGCCAGGCCCAGGCCGCTGTGCCGGTTGCAGGCGTCGATCGCCGCCTCGTCGAGCAGTTCCATCCGTGCGATCGGGATGCCCGATTGGATCGTCGCGATCACCGTGTCCACGGCGGCCGCGATCGAGGGAAAGGTCTGCGAACCGGCGACGATGCGCTCGGGCTGGCCGTGCAGCCGCAACGTCGCCTCGACGATCAGGCCGAGCGTGCCTTCGGAGCCGGTGAACAGATGCGTGAGGTCGTAACCCGACGCCGATTTCCGCGCTCTGCTGCCGGTGCTGACAAGGTCGCCGCTTGCGGTCACGACCTTCAACGCGAGCACGTTCTCGCGCATTCCGCCGTAGCGGACGGTGGTCGTACCCGACGCGCGCGTCGAGATCATGCCGGCGAGCGATGCGTTTGCGCCGGGATCGACGGGGAAGAAGACGCCTTCTGCGCGAAGGTCCTCGTTGAGCTGCTCGCGCGTTACGCCGGGCTCGACGACGCAGAGCAGGTCGGCGACCGAGACTTCCTTGATCGCGTTCATCATCGACAGGTCGACGCAGAGGCTGGTGCTCGTCGCCGCCGCGTTCCCTTCCAGAGACGTGCCGGCCCCGTAGGGGACAAGGGGGAGCCCGCAGGCCGCGGCGGCCCGCACGAGGCGCTGCACGTCGCCGACCGTCCGCGGCTGCGCCACCACGGCGGGCGCGCCATGCCGGTGGCGCCCTTCGCTTTGCGCATATTGATCGCGTCCGGCCTCGGTCGTGATCAGCCGGTCGCCGAGATCGGCGCCAAGGCGGTCCTTGAATTGTTCCACCGAGGCCATCGTCGCGCTCCGCTTACCGGACGAAGCTACGATGCTTGCAGGCCGGAGTAAATTGGTCTTACAAAGGTATCCTAAGTTTGAGAGCTGAAATGGACGCTGGAGCAACGGGCATGTTCGCGGAGGCCGCCGAGTCGGCAGCCGCCGTCGGAGCGCAGCGACGCAGCCAGGCGGAATACGACGCGCTGGCGGCGCGGCTGCGGGGCATGGCTCCCCGCATCGCCTTCACCTGCGCCCGCGGCAGTTCGGACCACGCGGCCACCTATGCCAAGTTCATGATCGAGACGCGGCTCGGCGTTCCGGTCGTGTCGCATTCCCCGTCGCTCGTGTCGATGTACGGCAGTGACCTAGCGTTCGCCCGGGACGCCCTCTTCCTCGTCATCTCGCAGTCGGGACGCAGCCCGGATCTCCTGCTGTCCGCCGAGGCCGCGAAGCGTTCGGGGGCGCTGGTCGTGGCGCTCGTCAACGACCAGAACTCGCCGCTCGCGCAACTCGCCGACATCGCGGTGCCGCTCCGCGCCGGGGCCGAAACCAGCGTCGCCGCGACGAAGAGCTACATCGCCTCGCTCACGGCGGTGGCGCGGCTGACGGCGTGCTGGGCGGGCGACGACGCGGTGCTGGGGGCCGTTGACGCGCTGCCCGCCGCGCTGGAGGTGGCATGGGCGACGGACTGGTCCGCCGCCCTGCCCGACCTGCTGGGCGCCCGAGGGGCGCTCGTGCTCGGACGCGGTTCGACCTTCGGCATTGCGCAGGAGGCCGCGCTGAAGTTCAAGGAAACCTGCGGCTTGCACGCGGAGGCGTTCAGCAGCGCGGAGGTTGCGCATGGGCCGATGGAACTGGTCGTCGAAGAGTTCCCCGTGCTCGTGTTCGCGCCGGCCGACGCGGGTGCGACCGGATTGGACGATCTGCTCGCGCGCTTTGTGGCACGGGGCGCGCGCGTCTCGGTCGCCGGTCGCCGGGTCGAGGGCTGCCGCGTGCTGGAGGTGTCATCCGGGCTCCACCCCTCGCTCGCGCCGATCGCGGCCGTGCAATCCTTCTACCGCCTGGTGAACGCGCTTTCCGTCGCGCGAGGCCGCGATCCGGACCGGCCGGCCATGCTCGGCAAGGTGACGCGCACGACATGAGCCCCGTGATCTCAGGGGCGCGGATCCTCACTCCCGAAGCTTGGCTCGACGCGCACGCGCTTGTGATCGACGGCGGGCGCGTCGCCGCGATCGCGCCGGCCGATCACCGGCACGCGGGCGCGGGCGCTCACCGGCTAGACGGCGGCTTCCTGGTGCCCGGTTTTGTCGACGTCCAGGTCAATGGCGGCGGCGGCGTGCTGTTCAACGACCGGCCCGATTTGGACGGCGTCCGCGCGATCGCCGAAGCCCACCGCCACTTCGGCACCACCGCCCTGCTGCCGACGCTGATCAGCGACGACCTCGCCGTGGTCGCCAAAGCGATCGCCGCCGTCGACGCGGCCATCCATGCCGGCGTTCCGGGCATCGTCGGCATTCACCTCGAAGGCCCGTTCCTAAACCCGGACAAGCGGGGCATCCACGACGCCGGCAGGTTCCGCCGCCTGGACGCTGCGGCGATCGAATTGCTCTCATCGCTGCAGGGCGGCGTCACCCTAGTCACGCTCGCCCCCGAGCTCGCGGACGACGGGATGGTGGCCGCCTTGAGGGCGCGCGGCGTCGTCGTCGCTGCCGGCCACACCACCGCCGATTACGCCTGCATAGAGCGCGCGATCGCGGAAGGACTGACCGGCGTCACCCACCTCTTCAACGCCATGACGCAGATGGAAGGCCGTAGCCCCGGCGTCGTTGGCGCGGCGCTCGACGCGAAGCTGTTCTGCGGGCTGATCGCCGACGGCGTTCACGTCCATCCGGCGAGTATGCGTGTCGCGCTCGCCGCCGCCGGGGTCGATCGTCTCATGCTCGTCACCGATGCGATGCCGACGGTGGGTATGGCGGACAAAAGGTTCACGCTGGGGGGGCGGGAGATCGTTGCGGAAGGCGGCGCCTGCCGGGCCCATGACGGCACGCTCGCCGGTTCGGACCTCGACATGGCGCGGGCGGTCCGCAACGCGGTGGCCATGCTCGGCGTCGATCTGGCCGACTCCGCGCGCATGGCCAGTGCGACGCCGGCGCAGTTTCTGGGGCTCGGCGACAGCATCGGCGCGATCCGGCCGGGCCATCGCGCCGACCTCGTGCACCTGGACGAGGCCCTTCAGGTGCGCGGCGTGTGGATCGGGGGCGTCCGCCGATAAGCTTCGACGCGGACCCGCTTATGCAGGTCAGTGCAATGGCGGCCGACCGGCGAGAAGCAGGGCTCCGTCAAGCGCGTCGCCGAGCGGCTCCACCAGCCGATCGACAATCCGTGCGCGCAGCCAAGGTTTCATCGGCGCCGCCAGGCCGCCCATCAGCACGCACCGCGTCGCGCCGCGCGCGAAGATCGTCTCGATGAACCGCTCGACGTGCAGCGCCGCGTCCCGGACGATCGACAGCGCGATCTCGTCCCCGCTCTCCGCGTGGTCCAGCACGAGCGGCGCGAAGCGGGCGTAGTCGCCGGGCGCGGCATCATCCATCCAGCTGATGATCTGCGGGATCGCGTGCTCGAAATTCTGCGTGAGAGCGCGGCTTAACGGTGTCGGGCGGGTCCGTCCGTCGAGCGCCCTCAACGCGTGCCGCATGGCGCTAAGCCCGAGGGCGGCTCCGCTCCCCTCGTCGGATATTGGAAAACCGTAGCCGCCGATAGACGTGCTGTCCTCTCCCCGCTTGATCAGGCCGACGCTTCCGGTACCAAGGATCAGGATCGCACCGTCCCCCCCGCCGTGCGCGCCGAGGTTGGCGATCACTGCGTCGCTGCTGAGCACGAAGCTCGGAAACGAAAACTGAAGCGCTTGGATCTGTGGCTTCACCCCAGCTCTATTTATCCCAGCGATGCCCATGCCGACCTTGAGTGCGGCGACGTCTTCGTCCGCCAGTGCTGCCGCGGTGGTTGCTTGGGTGATGGCTTCGAGCAAGGTTACCCGAAGTGCTTCCAGACCTATCCGCGTGTTGGCTGGGCCGGACTGGCCAGTTCCGAGTATTCGCCCTGATCCATCGGTCAGTCGTGCCCTGCAGCTCGTTCCACCCGCGTCAATGCCCAAAAACAGTGCCAAGAGGTTGTCCTCGCGTGGATCGCTCCATCCGGGTCAATCGAGCGACAGAGAATTGGTATCGGGTTGGTATTAGCTAGTACGCTAAAAGCTAGCAATAAATTTCTCATCTGCTGCTCCCTTCGCGACGTATGAAGATGACCGAGTTCTCGCTCTGCTAGACTCGCTCGACCTAAGCGGTACAAGAGCCAAAAGCGTTGGGCGAGCCAACCACCTCGTTGTCGTTGTGCGCCAGAGCCGCGGGCTTGGTTAGAGCTTTTGGACGGTGCGTCGACGCCGCGGCGACGCGTAGAAGCTGGGAACCTGAGTGGTCGTTCGAACTGCGGCATGTCTACGAGGTGGCCGACGCGCTTCGCGAAGCTCCCGGCGCAGCTTGAGGATGAGGACGACGCACCCAAGTCGCTTATGCACCCATTGAGGGAGCTGGAGCATGAGGAGAAACGGCTTGTCGCTCTTGTCGACGCCAAGCCCGCACCCAAGGTGATCCGAGTGCCGACGAACCCGGAGGCCGTTTACCGCCGGGCCGTCGACGACCTATCGAGCCATCTTGCGTCGGTCGATGCAACACGGGCGCGCAAGTCGGTGCGATAAATAATTACTAAAGTAGTGGTTGGATCTGAGAATGCGCCAAGTAGTCGCGTGCGCGCCATGGAATTGCATGGCGACCTGTTTCGCATGCTAGAGTTCGCCCGCGATGCTGCAGCGCCCAAAACGCAAAAAAGCCCCGTTACTCTCGTGACGGGGTATTTGTCATGGAACTTGGTTGCGGGAGCAGGATTTGAACCTGCGACCTTCAGGTTATGAGCCTGACGAGCTACCGGGCTGCTCCATCCCGCGACAGAGATGCGCGACCGCGCATCTCGAAATAGGAGAGCCGCCCACAGCTTCGCTTGATG
>DASQNO010000009.1:0-2033 GCA_035644935.1 Sphingomonadaceae bacterium | reverse complement strand
GCGGCGCGGATTCTACAACGGCTTGGCCTTTCACCGCGTCATCGAAGGCTTCATGGCGCAAGGCGGCGACCCCCGCGGCACCGGCGAGGGCGGCTCGGACCTTCCCGACCTGAAAGCCGAATTCAACGGACTGCCGCATGTTCGCGGCGCGGTGTCGATGGCGCGTTCCGCGAGCCCCGACAGTGCCAACAGCCAGTTCTTCATCATGTTCGCGCCCCGCATGAGCCTCGACGGCAAGTACACGGTGTTCGGCCGGGTGATCGGCGGCATGGCGTTCGTGGACGCGATCAAGCGCGGCGAGGGCGAGAACGGCGCGGTGCAAGGCGAGCCCTCGCGCATCGTCAAGGCGACGATCGCGGGCGACGTGCTGGCACCTGCCGCGGGCGCGACTGCCCCCGCGCCGCAGCCCGCCGCAAGCCCGGCTCCCCGCGAGAACGCCGCCCCGCCGCGCTGACATGCGGGTCGATCTTTTCGACTTCGAACTGCCGCCCGAGAATATCGCGCTAAGGCCGACGGTGCCGCGCGACAGCGCCCGCTTGCTTGGCATCGACCGCCGCGGTTTGTCCGATCGACGGGTGACCGATCTTCCCGGCATGCTGCGAGCTGGTGATCTCCTGGTGTTCAACGATACGCGCGTGATCCCGGCGCAGCTTGAGGGCTACCGGGGCAACGCGCGCATCGGCGCGACGCTGCACAAGCGCGAAGGCCCCCGCGCCTGGCGTGCCTTCGTGCGCAACGCCAAGCGGCTGCGGGATGGCGAGGTCGTAGTGTTCGGCGAAGGCGTTGCCGCCGCCGCTTCGGAGCGTGACGAGGACGGCAGCCTGCTGCTGACCTTCCAAGGCGATGAGCCTGTCGAGCTTCTGCTGGAGCGCGTCGGCCGCATGCCGCTGCCACCCTACATCGCCGGCAAGCGGGCGACCGACGCGCGCGACGCGGACGACTATCAGACGATGTTCGCGGACGAGCCCGGCGCGGTGGCCGCCCCGACAGCGGCGCTGCACTTCACGCCAGGGTTGATGGATGCGCTCGCGGCGGCGGGCGTGGAACAGGCGACGCTGACGCTGCACGTCGGCGCGGGCACGTTCCTGCCGATGAAGGCGGATGACACCGACGCGCATGTCATGCATGCCGAATGGGGCCGGATCGACGCCGCGAACGCAGACCGGATCAATGCCGTGCGCGCGGGCGGCGGGCGCGTCGTCGCGGTGGGGACCACCAGCCTGCGCTTGCTGGAAAGCGCCGCCGATGCCGGCGGCCGGGTCCACGCGTTCGAAGGCGACACCGCGATCTTCATCACGCCGGGCTACCGCTTTCGCGCGATCGACGGGTTGCTGACCAACTTCCATCTTCCGCGGTCGACGCTGTTCATGCTCGTATCCGCGCTGATGGGGCGGGAGAGCATGCTCGCCGCGTACCAACACGCCATTGCGAACGGCTATCGCTTCTACAGCTATGGCGACGCCAGCCTGTTGCTCCCAGGCTGACGGTGGACGCCGGTCCGAAGTACAGCTTCCCGCCCGTGGCCGACGGGCGGACGCGCGTGCTGGTTCTGGGCAGCCTCCCCGGCGAAGTAAGCCTCCGGCGCGCGCAATACTACGGGCACCCGCGCAATCTGTTCTGGCCGCTAATGGAGGAATTGACCGGGCGGAACCTGGTGTCGCTCGCCTACGAGGAGCGGCTTTCCAGGCTGCTGGACACGGGCGTGGGCCTCTGGGACGTCGTCGGCAGCGCGCGCCGCCAAGGCAGCCTGGATGTGGCCATGTGGGACGTTCACGCCAACGATCTCGCCGATCTCGTCGCGCATCTGCCGAAGCTGCGCGCCATCGGGTTCAACGGAGGCACGTCCGCGCGCATCGGGCGGGCGCAATTGGCAGGCTCGTCCCTCGCGCTTATCGACCTGCCGTCGAGCAGCCCCGCTTATGCATCGCTGCCATTTGCCGCCAAGCTAGAACGCTGGCGTGAACTCGCCCGCTTTCTGTAAGGCGGCTCATGCTTTCGCGTTTCGAGTTCACGATATCCGCCACCGACGGCGC
>DASQNO010000008.1:0-6681 GCA_035644935.1 Sphingomonadaceae bacterium | reverse complement strand
TGCGCACGGTGCCGGCGGACGGAACGCTGCCCGCGCGCGCCGGCGCCCGCGCGCGACCTTCCCACACGATCGAGCCGTCCGACCGCCGCTTCAGCTGCACCGCGAGTTGCGATGCGACATCGCCCGACACGGCCGCCGGGGCCGCGCCTGGGGCGGGCGCACGCGCCGCCAGCGCCGCACCCGTGCCCGTCGCGACATCGACGGTAGCGATGAATTCCGAAGCCGCGGGGTTGGCGGCGGGGGTGAAGCCCAACGTGCGCAGTTCGCCGGCGACCGCGGTGCCGAACGCCGGTTCGTAAACGCCGCCGGCAGCCTGCGTCGTAAAGCGCGGCTCCACCGCGACCTCGCCGCGGGCGATGGCGCTGCCCAGATGGATCCGCGTAACGCTCGTTCCGCGCTGAGAGGTCTCGCCACCACCGGCAGTGCTACAGCCGGCGACGAGGGCCAGTGCGGCGGTTGCGCCCAGAACGCGCAAATCGATGGCCATGACGTTTTTCCTCACCTTACGGGACGGTTCCACCTTGGCCTAAGCGCGCTTCGGGGCCAATCGTTTCGTTCGCACCGTCTCGAATCGCTTCACCAACGCGCAAGGACTCTCATGGCCGGCCACCTATCCAACGATCCCCACAGCGTCCTGGTGACCGGCGGCGCCGGCTATATCGGCAGCCACGCCGTTCTGGCGCTGCTCGACGCCGGACGGCGGGTGTCGGTGATCGACAATCTGGTCACGGGCTTCCGCTGGGCGGTGCCGGACGGCGTCACGTTCTACGAAGGCGACATCGCCGACGCCGACCTGCTGGCGCGGATCATCGCCGAACAGTCGGTGGGCGCCATCATGCATTTCGCAGGTTCGATCGTGGTGCCCGAATCGGTCGTCGATCCGCTGAAATACTACAGCAACAACACCGCCAAGAGCCGCGCACTGATCGAGGCGGCGGTGAGCGGCGGCGTCCGGCACTTCATCTTCTCGTCGACAGCCGCGACCTATGGGACACCCGAGACGGTTCCGGTGCGCGAGGACATGCCGACCGTGCCTATCAACCCGTACGGCCGATCCAAGCTGATGACCGAATGGATGCTCGCAGACATCGCCGCCGCGCACCCGATGAACTATTGCGCACTGCGCTACTTCAACGTCGCGGGGGCCGATCCGCAGGGGCGGTCGGGCCAGTCGACCGCCGGCGCGACACACCTGATCAAGGTCGCGGTGGAAGCGGCGCTGGGCAAGCGCGGCCACGTGTCGGTTTACGGCACGGATTACGCGACGCCGGACGGCACGGGCATTCGCGACTATATCCACGTTGCGGATCTCGCCGCCGCGCACGTCCATGCGCTGGACAAGCTCGTCGCCGAGCCGGAGGCGAGCCATGTCATGAACTGCGGCTACAGCCGCGGCTTTTCGGTGCTGGAGGTTTTGAACAGCGTCGACCGGGTGACCAATATGACCATCGAGCGCCGGCTGGAGCCGCGCCGCGCCGGCGATCCCGATGCGCTGGTGGCGGACAACGCGAAGATCCTGGCGACGCTGCCCTGGCGCCCGCAACGCGACGACCTCGACACCATCGTCGCGGACGCGCTGGCATGGGAGCGCAAGCTGAGCGAGCGCGGTTAGCCGCGGCGACGGTTGACGCGCAGCCTGTCCGGGCATAGGAGCCGCGCTTCGCTTTACAGCATCGAACACACTCAAGCAGGCGCGCCCGGCCATGAAGATCCGCAATTCTTTGAAGTCCCTGAAGTCGCGCCATCGCGACTGCCGCGTCATCCGCCGCCGCGGGCGCACTTACGTGATCAACAAGACCAACCGCCGCTTCAAGGCGCGGCAGGGCTGATCCCCTGCCGGTGTGGGCCGTCGTCTTCGACGTCGGCAACGTCCTGTACCACTGGGATCCGCGCAACCTCTACCGCCGTCTGATCGGCGACGAGGCTGCGCTTGAACGCTTCATCGAAGAGACCGACTTCGTCGCCTGGCATTTCGGGCTGGACGAAGGACGCGTGTTCGCGGACGAAGCCGCGGCGCTCGCCGGCCGGTTCCCACACCATAAGCCGCTGATCGACGCCTGGGGACCCCGCTTCGGCGAGAGCATCAGCGGCCCTGTCGCGGGCATGGCGGAGCTCGTCGCGGAGCTGGACGACGCGGGCGTGCCCCTGTTCGCCATCACCAATTTCTCCGCCGAGTTCTGGGCACCGTTCGCGGCGCGGGAAGCGGCGCTGTTCGACCGCTTCCGCGGCATCATCGTGTCCGGCGAGGAGAAGATGGTGAAGCCCGACCCCCGCATCTTCGCACTGGCGCTGGAGCGATTCGGGATCACGGCGGGCGAGGCGCTGTTCGTCGACGACCGCGCCGACAATGTCGCGGCGGCGGAGGCGGCGGGGATGCGCGCGCACCTGTTCGTGGACGAACCGCCGCTGCGCGCACGGCTGGTGAACGAAGGTCTTCTCACCCGTTGAACTTAAGTCCCGCCCGCGCTTTCACCCGTTAACAGGGGAGAGACGATGCGTCAGCGCTGGCCGGCCAAATTGTGGATCGTCCGACACGGGCAAAGCGCGGGCAATGTCGCGCGCGACGCCGCGGACGCCGCAGGGCTGGGTGAAATCGATCTCGCGGTTCGCGACGTGGACGTGCCCCTGAGCGAGCTCGGCCATGCGCAGGCTGCCGCCGTCGGGCGCTGGTTCGCGGCGATGACCGACGCCGAGAAGCCCGAGGTCATCCTGTCCTCGCCCTATATTCGCGCGCGCGAGACCGCCCGCGCGATCTGCCAGGCCGGCGGCGCGCGTGGCGAGGCGCGGCCGCCTCTGGTGGACGAGCGGCTGCGGGAGCGCGAGTTCGGCATCCTGGACCGGCTGACCACCGCCGGCGTTATCGCCAAGTTCCCTGAACAGGCGGCGCACCGCGCGAACCTGGGCAAGTTCTACCATCGGCCACCGGGTGGGGAGAGTTGGGCGGACGTCATCCTGCGGCTGCGCAGCGCGCTGGACACGATCAGCCTGCATCACGCCGACAAGCGCGTGCTGATCGTCTGCCACCAAGTGGTGGTGCTGTGCTTCCGCTACATCCTGGAAGAGATGGACGAAGCCACAATCCTCAAGATCGACAAGGAAGGCGAGGTCGTGAATTGCGGCGTCTGCGCCTACGACTTCGAACCGGACGACCCCAGCAGCGCGCCGAGGCTGCTGGCCTACAACTTCGCCGCGCCGATGGTGGACGAGGGCGCGTCCGTCACCTCCGCTCCCGACGCTGTCGTGGCCGCGCGATGAGCGGCGCAAGCAGCGGGGGGACGATGCTCGACCGCGAGGCGCTGAAGCGCTTCGCCATTCCCGAACATGACGGCGCCAACGACAAGGACGACCGCGGCCGCGTTCTGATTATCGGCGGCAGCCGCGCCGTGCCGGGCGGGGCGCTGCTCGCCGGCACGGCGGCGCTGCGCGCGGGCGCAGGCAAGCTGCAGATCGCCACGGTCCACAGCGTCGCGGTGACGATGGCGATCGCCATGCCCGAGGCTTTGGTCGCGGGGCATGCGGAGAGCGAAGACGGCGGGTTCGCCGACACGGCGATCCCGGAATTATGCGGCCGCTGCGACGGCATCGACGCGGTAGTAATCGGGCCGGGCATGCGTGAGGGGCCGGCGGTGACGGGGCTGCTCCGTGCCGTGCTGGCGCTGGAATCGCCGGTGCCGCTGGTGGTGGACGCGGCGGCGCTGGCGGCGTCGCCGGACGTGGACGCGGCGTTCCGCGCCTGGCGCGGCGGCGCGGTCATGCTGCCGCACATCGGCGAGATGGCCGCGCTGCTCCAATGCGATGCGACGGGCGTGGACGCCGACCGCGAGGGCGCGGCGCGGCGCGCGGCGGCACGGTACCGAGCGGTCACGCTGATGAAGGGTCCGACGAGCACGATCGTCGCGCCCGACGGGGAGACCTTCAGTTACAGCGGCGGCGGGGTCGGGCTCGGCACGTCCGGGTCCGGCGATACGCTGGCGGGGATCGTCGGCGGACTTTTGGCGCGCGGCATGGACCCGCTGGGCGCGACGCTCTGGGGCGTGTGGCTGCACGGCGAGGCCGGGCGGCGGCTGGCGCAGCAGATGGGACCCGTCGGGTTCCTGTCGCGGGAGATACCGGCGCTGGTGCCGGCGCTGCTCGACGGGCGGTAACCGGCAAGGGCCGGGATCTCAGCGGATAAGGCGTGCCCTGCTAGACCCGCTGAGATGCCAGCCTACGCTGGCATGACGGTTACGCTCCGTGCCGCTCCAGCTCGTCGCCAACCAGCCGCACTACGTGGAGGACATTGGTCGACCCGGGGGTTCCGAACGGGACGCCCGCGATCAGGATCAGGCGGTCGCCCGCGCCAGCGATGCCGTGCCGCAGCGCCATGCGCTTGGCCTTGGCGACCATTTCCTCGAACCCGGCGACGTCGCGCGTGTTGACGCCGTGCGCACCCCATAGCAGCCCCATGCGGCGCGCGGTTTTCTGGCTGGGGGTGAGCACGAGCAGCGGCACGGACGGCCGTTCGCGCGCGACGCGGCGCGCCGTTGAGCCGGACATGGTGAAGCAAACAATCGCCGTGGCGGAAACCGTGTCGACGATCTTGCCCGCGGCCTCGGCGATGGCGTCGGCGGTGGTTGGCTCGGCCGGGGTTTCGGTGAAGTGGACACGCGCTGCGTAGAGCGGGTCGGCCTCCACGCTCATGGCAATGCGGTCCATCATCGCCACCGATTCCTCGGGGTAGGCGCCCGCCGCGCTTTCCGCCGACAGCATCACCGCGTCCGCGCCGTCGTAGATTGCGGTGGCGACGTCCGACACTTCCGCCCGGGTCGGCGTCGGCGCGGTGATCATCGATTCGAGCATCTGCGTCGCGACGACGACCGGCTTTCCGAGCCGGCGCGCGGCGGCAACGATCTGTTTCTGGAGCGGCGGCACCTGTTCGGGCGGCACCTCGACGCCCAGATCGCCGCGCGCGACCATGACAGCGTCGGCGAGCTCCAGGATCTCCTCGAGCCGGTGCACCGCCGCGGGCTTTTCGATCTTCGCTAGCAGCGCCGCGCGGTTGCCGACGAGGCGCTTGGCCTCGGCGACGTCCTCCGGCCGCTGCACGAAGGACAAGGCGATCCAGTCGGCCGCGTTGTCCAGCGCAAAGGTCAGGTCCGCACGGTCCTTGTCGGTCAGCGCCGGGATCGGGACCACGACGTCGGGGACGTTGACGCCCTTGTGGTTGGAAATCGTGCCGCCGACGACGACCTCCGTCTCCAGCCGGTCTGAGTGAACCTCGCACACGCGCACCACGAGCTTGCCGTCGTCGATCAGCAGCCGCATGCCGACTTCGGCGACGCGGAACAATTCGGGGTGGGGAAGTTCGACACGCGTCTCGTCGCCGAGCGCCGGGTCCCGGTCAAACACGAAGCCGTCACCGGTCCGCAGCACGACTCGGCCGGCCGCGAAATCGCCGACGCGCAGTTTGGGACCCTGTAGGTCGACCAGCACCGTCAGCGGCTGCTTGCGCTCCAGCTCCAGCTCCCGGATCGTAGCGATCACCGCCGCTTTGTCGGCGTGGCCGCCGTGACTCATGTTGATTCGAAACGCGTCGGCGCCCGCCGCGATCAGCCGCGAGATCATCTCGCGCGAGCTGCTGGCGGGTCCCAACGTGGCGAGGATGCGGACCTTGCGGGCCCGGGGGCGGGATGCAGTCGGTGCGGTGCTGGCCATGCGCCCGGCTGGTAAAGAGTCCCGATGACATATCAACCGCGCTTCGCTAGCCCGCGATGGTTAACCAAGAATCGGGGGCACGAATGACGGACGGCAACGTCGCGGCGGATCAACTGCGGCTTTTCATCGAGCGGATCGAAAGGCTCGAAGAGGAGAAGAGGGCGCAGGCGGACGACATCAAGGAAGTGTACGCGGAGGCCAAGTCCAACGGCTACGACGTCAAAACAATGCGCACGATCGTGCGGCTGCGCGGCATGGAGAAGCATCACCGAGACGAGGCGGAAGCGCTGCTGGAGACGTACAAAGCAGCGCTAGGTCTCGGATGATGCGGGGCATCGTCCATAGCGCTGCTGCGCTGGGGCTGGGGTGACGTTGACCCTCTCCCGCGTGCGGGAGAGGGTAGGGTGAGGGTCTTTTGATTTCTGCTACAAGACCCTCACCTTCCGCCGACGCGGCTCCCTCCTCTCCCGCAAGCGGGAGAGGGTCAAACACGGAGTTCTAGCATGATTGTCACCACCACTACCTCGATCGAAGGCCGCCCCGTCGCGCAGTATCTGGGCGTGGTCACCGGGGAGGTGATCGTGGGAGCGAACATCTTTTCGGACCTGTTCGCGTCGGTGCGCGACATCGTCGGCGGGCGTTCGGGCGCGTATGAGGGCGCTTTACGCGACGCGCGGACGCAGGCGTTCGCCGAGCTGGAGGCGGAAGCGGCCGAGCTGGGCGCGTCGGCGGTGATCGGTGTCGACATCGACTACGAAGTGCTGGGCAAGGCCGGATCGATGCTGATGGTCACGGTGTCGGGCACGGCGGTGCGGCTGTAGGCCCTCCCGGGCAAAGGCCGGGGAGGACGGAACTCCGCCTCCTTGTCCGCTTACCGCCCTCTGGCTAAGACCCGCGCATGGCCGGCCATTCCAAATTCAAGAACATCATGCACCGCAAGGGCGCGCAGGATAAGAAGCGCTCCGCGATGTTTTCCAAGCTGTCGCG
>DASQNO010000007.1:0-26700 GCA_035644935.1 Sphingomonadaceae bacterium | reverse complement strand
GAGCAGCGCCGGGAGGCTGCGCGAGGCGGAACGGCGGGCGGCGGAGTTCGAGCGGCTGGCGCAGTCGGCGCAGCTGCGCGCGCTTCGATACCAGGTCAATCCGCACTTCCTGTTCAACACGTTGAACTCGCTGTCGTCGCTGATCATGGCGCGGCGGCCGGAGGAGGCGGAGGCGATGATCCTCAGCCTGTCCGCGTTCTTCCGATCGACGCTGGCCATCGATCCCACGGAGGACGTGTCGCTGGCCGAGGAGATCGCGTTGCAGCGACTGTACCTGGACATCGAGCAGACGCGCTTTCCCGACCGGCTGGGGGTCAAGGTCATCGTGCCCGCGGAGCTTGAGCGGGCGCGGGTGCCGGCGCTGCTGCTGCAGCCCATCGTGGAGAACGCGATCAAGTACGGGGTTGCGCGGGCGCGGGCGCGGGTGACGCTGGTGATCGGCGCCGAACGCATCGGGGACGATCGATTGCGGCTGATGGTGGACAATGACGGCGGCGAACTGCCCGAGCAGCGGGCCGACTGCCGCGGTACGGGGGTCGGGCTGGTCAACGTGTGCGAACGGTTGAAGGCGCGGTTCGGCGCGGCGGCGGCGTGCACGTTCGGTCCGCGCCCGGGGGGAGGATTTCGCGTGACACTGACCATGCCGCTGGTGTTCGATGGCTGAGCTTCTGCGAATACTCGTGGTGGATGACGAGCCGCTGGCGGTCGAGCGCATGCAGATCCTGCTGGCGCGCCTGGAGGGAGTCGACCTGGCCGGCACGGCGGGCGATGGCGAGGCGGCGCTGCGCATGGCGGAGGCGCTGTCGCCGGACCTCATCCTGCTCGACATCGCGATGCCGGGAATGGACGGGATCGACGTCGCGCGCGCGCTGGGGCGGTTGCCGGCACCGCCGCGCATCGTTTTCGTCACCGCGTTCGACAGTTTCGCTGTGGCGGCGTTCGACGTCGAAGCCGTCGACTACCTGATGAAGCCGATCGATCCTGTGCGGCTGTCCCGCGCGCTGGACCGCGCCCGCGCGCACCGGACGGGCGAGCGTCAGCCAGATGGCGCCCGGCACCTGAGCGAATTCTGGGCGTCGGATATCAACGGGCTGACGCGCGTACGGGTAGAGGACGTCGATCGGATCAGCGCCGAGCGCGACTACATGCGGATCCATGTCGGCAAGCGGAGCTGGCTGATCAACCACAGCCTGGCCAAGCTGGAAGAGGAGCTGGACCCTGAGCGGTTCGTCCGCCTCCATCGGTCGGCGATCGTGCGCAAGGATTTCGTGGCCGGGCTGCGCCACGACGACGGCTGCTGGACCGCGCGTCTGGCGGACGGGAGCGAGCAGCGGGTCGGGCGATTGTATGCGGAGAACGCCCGCCGGCTCAGCGGCCGCGCCAAGAGCGACCGCTGAGCGGGGACGGGGTCAGCGGCGCGCCGTCCTGATCTGTGCGCCGCCGCCGACGTTGGCGGCGGCGATAACACGGTCCGCTTTCAACGCGGCGGTCTGCAGCGCATTCTGCCGGCAGCCGTTGAACGCTGCGCGCGCCTCAAGACCGGCTTCGCCGACGACCTCGCAGGCCGCACTCGCCGCCCGGTTCAGCCGGGTGCGGAGGCGATCGGCATCGGCGGGATTAGAGAGATCAAGATCGGCGATCGAGACGGGGACCGACACCGCTTCGTGATTGGCAAGCGCAGGGGTTGCCGCGCCCAGGGCAAGGGCGAGGATCGGGAGGAGAGTGAAGTGACGCATCGCTTTTGATCCTTGCTAGAATGACTTTGCGCCGGGGCGATCTTCCGGCGGAGCAACGCTGTTGTTCCACCCCGGCGCGTTTCCTGTTTGCGGCGATGCGCGGTCGGTGTCGCGGCGATGTCTGCCAAGCGGAGCCTTTGTTCCGCGAGACGCGCCGGGTGTCTGCGAACGGCGCGCCGGCGTCGGCGAATGGCGGCGCTTGGGGACGGTTCGGGCGGGCTGCCGCGACCTGCGCCGATTCGAGCCGCTAGTAGAAGCGCAGGTTCGCGAGCTCGAGCCAGGCGGCGCCGCCCGGATCGCCTTCAAGGCGGAGGATGACTGCGCGCAGCCTCGCGGGGTCCAGCCGCGCCTGTCCGTCGGGACTGCGGAATGCGGAGAACGGAATCCGGAGTTCGCCGACGGTTTCCGTGGCATCGAAGCCGGTCCGGAACCATTCGGGGTCGTCGATGCCGTAGCTGTCCAGCAGCAGCTGGAAGCGGCCGTTGCCGCGCGCGTCCACGGCAACGCCGCTGAAGCCGCGCGCGTCCGCCAGCTGGATCGCGCCGCGGGTTAGCGGCAGAATCGCTTGTGCGAACGGTCGCGGCGCGGCGCCCATGCGCGCCAGCAGGAAGAGGCTCTTGCCCACGCCGGCATTCGGGCGAACGAACTCGAGGCGGCTGTGATCAATGCCGGCTTCGGTGCTTTCCACCGGCAGCGTACCGAGGTCGGTGCGCCCGTCCGCGCGGGCGCCGGTGTCGATCGGACCGGCCATGCGATGCACGGGCAGCGTTGAGGGGGCATCGCTTTCGAGTAGCCGGCGCAAGGGCTCCAGCGCCACCTCGCGGCCGGCGACGAAGACGCGACGGACGTCGTGCAGGTCGTCGATCCGCTCGTCGGGACGGCCGCCGGTGAGCACGAGATCGGCGCGCTGCCCGGGGGCGATGCGGCCGTGGTCGGCAGACCGGCCGAGGATATCGGCGCTAACGCTCGTCGCGGCGGCCAGCGCCTCCGCGGGCGTGAAACCGAGCCGGGTCAGCCAGCGGATCTCGCGGATCGCGGACGAGCCGTGATAGACGCCGCCGATCCCCGCGTCTGTGCCGACACCGACGCGAATGCCCGCGGTCTTCATGCGGCGGACGTTGTCTTGCATGATCGCCCAACGGCGCGCCTCGCGTTCGGGGATGACTTTCAGCGGTGCGGCGATCCGCGCTTCTTCCCGCGCGCGTTCGGGCGGGCGCAGCGCGCGCCACTCGCCGTCCATAAAGGTGCGATCCTCCTGCGGCTCGTACGCGCCGAGCGTCAGGATGTAGCCGGTGCGCCGCGCCTTCATCAGCGCCAGGAGTTCGTCGTCCGCGGGCGCGTCTCCGACGCTGTGGCCGAGCGAGTCGACACCCGCCGTCGCAGCGACCTTCGCGCCGGCGACCGTCACCGTGTGCGTGATCACGGGAACATCGGCGGCGTGCGCGTCGGCGACGATCGCGGACAGCGTGGGGACGTTCATGCTGCCCAGGTCGGGATCGCGATCGTAGCGCCAGCCGTCCGCGAAGACCTTGATGACGTCCGGCTTGTACGTCAGCGCCTTGTTCATCGCGAGGCGGGCGGCGCGGGGCGTCGCGACCTGCTTGGTGAAGCCGCGGCCCCAGCCATATTCGGTGCCGTGCCCGCCCGGCACGCCGAAGCGGATCGCGAGGTGGAGATGCGGGGCCGGGACTTGTCCGCTAGCCGTCATCTCGCGGATCGGGGCGAGCATTTCATCGGTGACGGAGAAGTCGACCACGGTGGTAACGCCGTTGACGAGGTGCGCGGCGTACGCCTTGCCGAGATCGTCGGGTGCATCGAAGGCGGGCGAGCGCAGGTGCGTGTGGAGATCGTGCAGGCCGGGCATCAGCGTCAGCCCGCGCGCATCAACGACGCGTGCGCCGCGCGGACCCCGAACGCGCGGGCCGACCGCGGCGATGCGGTCGCCCTGCACGAGGACGTTCGCGATCGCCGCGGGCGCGCCGGTGCCGTCGAACACGCGCGCGCCGCGGATCAGCGTCGCCTGCGGAGCGGGGGCGGCGCCGAGCCCCGTTACAGCGGCGAGCATGGCGAGCCAGAGGCGCACGGCGATGCTTTCATGAACATGTCGGGGATCGGCATGGCGGCGAGCGGCTGTTGCAAGGGGTTCGGCGACGCCATCGGGAGCATCCTGCGGCGCTCGGCGAGAGCGGGCAAGCGCCGATGCGGCGCGCCATGCGCCGGGGTTATGGTCGCGCCAAGCTTCTGTATGAGGTGGCGGCGGAACGCGCGGTGCCTATCGTCACGCAGGTGCGTCGTTGAAATCGCGTGGGTGGTGTAAATCGATGAAAGCAACAAGCCTGTTCCTGCCCGCGCTGTTGTTCGTCGCAGCTCCCGCAGTAGCCGAGACGCTGCAGGCGCGCGTCGAGGCGACGCTGGCGAAGGCCGGACCCGGCGTGCGGTTCGGGCTAGTCGTGGCGACCGCGGAAGGAGAAGAGCTGGTCGCGATCGCGCCCGACGCCCGGTTCATTCCGGCGTCCAACACAAAGATGTTCACGACTGCGGCAGCCTTCGGGACGCTGGGCGCGGTGGACCGGCCCGACGAGGCCGGCGGCGCGTCGGTGCGGCTCGACCGCGAGGGCCGGCGCGTGCCGGATGTCGTGCTGACCGGCGGAGGCGACGCGCGCTTGTCCAGCGCCGACGATTGCGTGACGAATTGCCTGGCGGCGCTGGCCGACGCGGTGGCGCACGAAACGCGGCTCGTGGGCGACGTCGCGGGGGACGACAGCCTGTTCCCCGACCAGCGGTGGAGCCCGGGGATGAGCTGGAACAACATGCCGTTCCGGTCGGGTACCGCGACGTCCGCGCTGTCGCTGGACGACAACGAACTGGCGCTGCGGGTGACGCCGGGCGCACCGGGTCAGCCGCCGGGGGTGGAGGGCCTGGACTACTACGTGATCGACAACCGCGCGACGACGCGCGCGGGCGGGGTGACCGCGCTGAGCGTGGACCGGCTGCCGGGGGACGACATCGTGCGGTTGACCGGCACCATAGCGGCCGGGGGCGGGCCCGAGACGTTGCGGCTGGCGATCGACGATCCCGCGCACTACGCCGCGTGGCGGTTCAAGAGCCTGCTGGAGGCGCGCGGCGTGCGTGTGCTGGGCCGGGTGTCGGCGCGGCACCGCGCGCCGGGACCCGTGGACGACCCCGCGCTGCGCGGAACGGCGCCCGCGATGCGGCCGCCGCAGCCGCCGGCCCTGGCCCGCCTGACGCCGCCGCCGCTGTTGGATGACCTCGCGGTCACCAACAAGGTCAGCCAGAACCTGCACGCCGAACTGCTGCTGCGCCGCGTCGGGCGCGTCGCGGGCACCGGTTCGATCGCCGACGGGCAGGCGGTGGTGCGCGGCATGATGCGACAAGCCGGCGTGCCGCGCACGGCGTATGATCTGTCCGACGGGTCGGGCATGTCGACGTACAACCGGCTGGCGCCGCGCGGCGTGGTGACGTTTCTGCGCTGGGCGAGCGCGCAGCCTTGGGGCGCGGCGTGGCGCGGGACGTTGCCGGTAGGCGGGGTGGACGGGACGCTGCGCAACCGGTTCCGGGGCACGCCGCTCGCCGGGCGGGTGTTCGCCAAGACGGGGACGCTCAACGCCACCAACGCGCTGTCGGGGTACCTGGTGGCGCGGAGCGGGCGCACGTTGCTGTTTTCCGCGTTCGCCAACGATGTGCCGGAAGGCGGCAGCGCCGCCGCGCGCATAGACGCGGCCCTGGCGCAGGTCGCGGAGGCGAACTGACGGCTTGCGGGTTCGCGGAGCGCGCCGATCGTGCCGCTTCGCCGCGGCTGTTGCCGGGGAGCAACGCACACGCCCATGATCGACGTTAAGTTATGGCGCGGCCAACAGAAACTATGGCGCACCATGACAATCTTGTTACTTAATGGCGGTCAGTCATGCGGGCTTGTGGGGGGTTCCGGAAAATGCGTATCTCGACGTCGTTGAAGTTGGTTCTGTGCTGCGGATCGGCGTTGGCCGCTCTAAGCGCGCCCGCATGGGCGCAGACCAGCGAACCGCAGACAACTACCCCGCCCGCCGCCACGCCCACCGGGGCTGCGACGCCGGACGAGGGGGCGGAGCTTTCAACCAGTACCAATAATCGGGATACGCCGAATGCGGGCGAGATCGTGGTCACCGGTTCTCGCATCAAGCGCGATCCCAACGACAGCCCGTTACCGCTGCAGATCGTCACCACGCAGGAAATCCAGCGCAACGGCATCAGCAATCCCGAGCAGCTTCTGTCTTACCTGACGACCAACGGCACGGGTTCCGACAATCTGGCGAGCAACGCGGACGTCGTGTCCGGCCAGCAGCGCGGCAACAACGGTGCGTCCTTCGCGAACCTGCGAAGCCAGGGGTCGGGCGCGACGCTGGTGCTGCTCAACGGCCGCCGCGTGGCCGCGCACGGCCTGCAGGGTTCGGCGGTCGACGTGAACCAGATCCCGTTTGCCGCGATCGAGCGCGTCGAGGTGCTCAAGGAAGGCGCATCGGCGATCTATGGCACGGACGCGATCGGCGGCGTGATCAACTTCATTTTACGCAAGGATTACCAGGGCGTCGGGCTATCCGGCTTCGTCGATGTCGCGGAAGAGGGCGACCACACGATCTACCGGACCTCGGCGATCGCGGGCTATGGCGACCTCGCCTCGCAAGGCTTCAACATCATGGGGGCGGTCAGCTACAGCGACATCCCCGAACTGCGCGGCGACCAGCGCGATTTCGTCAACACGTTTCAGCCCAATCGGGGCCTGTCGCCCGACACGCGGGGCACGCCGTTCGCGACCATCGTGGGGTTGGCGGGCACGGCGTTCCCCAACAACAATGCGTTTCCGTTCATTCCCGGCAGCACCACGGTGCGCGCCAGCGGCGGTATCAACGTGCTCGACCTGCCGGGCGCCGAAGGCTGCGGCGTCATCGACGGGCAGGGCCCCTACGATGCCGAGCTTTGGGCGGCGCCGACTTCCGCGCTGGCATGCGCGTTCGACACTGGCCGCGCGGCGGTGCTGCAGCAGCCGCTGGAGACGCTGACCTACCTTGGGCGGGCGGTGGCGCGGCTGGGCGATCACGAGTTGACGGCGGAGGTCACCGGTTCGGACGCGACGGCGATCAAGCGCTTCTCACAGGTGCAGATCACGCCCAACACGACGACGCAGAACTACGCGCAGCCGAGCACGGGCGCGGGGTACAATGCGGTGTTCGACCGGCTGGTGGCCACGTTCCCCGAACTCGCATCTCGTCGCGGCCAGAGCCTGTCGTACCGCTACCGTTGCATTGAGTGCGGTCGCCGAGAGATTTCGACCGATACGCAGACCTTCCGGGCGGCGGTGGGCGCCGACGGTCCGATCTTCGGCGGTTGGGATTACCGCGTCGGCGCGTCCTATGCGTCCAGCGAGTCGGAATCGACGCTGGGATCGGGCTACTATTTCCGCGGCACGCTCGCCAACGGCACTGATGATCCAAACGCGCCGTTGGCGCCCGGCGCGACGCGGCGCGGGCTGATCGGGCTTCTGAACAGCGGTCTTATCAACCCGTTCCTGTTCCCGGGCCAGTCGCAGAGCCCGGCGGCGCTGGCGGCGCTGCAATCCGTTTCGGCGGAAGGCGTGGTCCTGTACGGCGGCAAATACTCGGTGACGCAGATCGACGGATCGGTGTCGGGATCGCTGTTCCGCTTGCCCGGCGGTACCGTTAAGGCGGCGCTCGGGGTCGATTACCGCAAGGAGAAGTACCGCTTTAACGGCGACATCCGCGACGCTTTGGCGCGGCCGGTGGTGATCGCCGCCCCGTTCGACGACGTTAACGCGCTTGGCGGCGTGTCGCGCGACATCAAGGCGGCCTATGCCGAACTGCTGATCCCGTTGTTCAAGGGCTTCGAGCTGACCGCCGCTGGCCGCGTCGACGATTACCAGGGCTTCGGCACCACAGTTAACCCGCTGATCGCGTTTAAGTATCGGCCGTTCGAGCCGATCATGTTCCGCGGCAACTACAACACGGCGTTCCGCGCGCCGAGCTTCAACCAGATCTTCAACGGCGTCACGGAGTCGCTCTACACCGGCCGCGACATCGCGGATCCGGCCAAATGCCCCGGCGGACGGCCCAACCCGGCGGTGCCGGGTTGCGAGTCGCTCGAGCGGCAGATCGACATTCTAAACGGCGGCAACGTCAACGTCGGGCCGGAGACCGCCAAGAATTACAGCCTGGGCGTAGTGTTCCAGCCGGCCCGCCTTTTCAGCGCGTCGGTCGACTACTACTCGATAAGCCGCGACGACACGATCAACGTGCTGTCGCTGCAGCAGCTGATCGACAACAGCAGCCTGTTCGAAGAGCGCTTCATCCGCGACGCGGGCGGAACGCTGCTGCAGATCGACCAGCGCGTGGTCAACGCGGGCGCGTCCAGGACCGAGGGGCTGGAGGTCGTGCTGCGCGGGGGGGTCGAAACGCTGGGCGGGCTTTTCAGCGTCGGCCTGGATGGCACCTACCTGCTGACCAAAAAGGAAAAGGTGGTCGCGGGCGCGCCGTTCGACGACCAGCTGGGCCGGTTTACGTTCAGCGGCGACCTGGGCCTTAAGTGGAAGCACAACGCGTTTGTCAGCTACTCCACGGACGACGTGATCGTCACGCTGACGCAGCTGTTCCGCAACGGGTACAAGAACCAGCAATTGCCGGGCATCGCTAATGGCACAGTAACGCGGCCAGACGTCGAGGAGCGCGTCGAAAATTACATCATCTACAACCTGTCGGTCGGCTTCAACGCGCCCGGCGGCATGCGGCTGACCGCGGGCGTCAAGAACCTGTTCGACACCGACCCGCCGTTCGCGATCAGCTACGACAGCAATACGGGCGGCGGCAGTTCCTGGGAGCCGCGCGTTGCGGATCCGCGCGGCCGTTCGTTCACGCTGGCGGCAGAGGTCAGGTTCTAAGGAAAGCGGCGTTGCGCGGGACCCATTCCGCGCAGTCGCGATCCCTGCCGCGGAGATTTTGACGAGCACATGGAAAGCTTCCATATCCGCAACGGCGTGACCTGTTGCGAGGACGTGCCGCTGCCCGCCATTGCGCAAGAGGTGGGGACGCCGGTGTTCGTCTATTCCACCTCGTCTATGCGAGGGCAGGCGCGGCGGCTGCGCGCAGCGCTTGGGGCACTGGACGATCCGCTGATCGCCTACGCGGTCAAGGCCAATCCCAACGGCGCGGTGCTGGCGACACTAGCCGCCGAAGGGCTCGGCGCGGATGTCGTGTCTGGGGGCGAGTACCGGCGCGCGCTGGCGGCGGGGATCGCGCCGGACCGGATCGTGTTTTCGGGCGTCGGCAAGACGCGCGCGGAGATGGCGCTGGCGCTCGACGGCGGGCTGTACCAGTTCAACCTGGAGTCGGTCGCCGAGGCGGAGATGCTTTCGGAGATCGCGGTTGCGCGGGGCGTGCGCGCGCCCGTAGCCTTGCGCGTCAACCCGGACGTCGCCGCCGGTTCGCACGCCAAGATCTCCACCGGCGGCGCGCAGGACAAGTTCGGGGTGGCGCTGGCCGATGCGGCCGACGCGTGTGCGCGCATTCGGGAGCTGCAAGGCCTTAATCTGCAGGGCGTCGCCGTGCATATCGGCAGCCAGTTGCCCAGCCTGCAGCCGCTGGAGGCAGCGTTCGCCAAGCTCGGGGTGCTGATCGCGGACCTGCGCCGTACGGGGCACGACATCCGCACCGCGGATCTCGGCGGCGGCCTGGGCGTCATGTACGATGCGGCGGCGGCGGCGCTGCCCCGCATGGAAGCCTATGGCGAGATGGTGGCGCGCGTCACCGCCGGCTGGAACGTGCGGTTGATCTTCGAGCCCGGGCGGCTGATCGTGGGCCAGGCGGGCGTGCTGCTGACCGAGGTAATCCGCACCAAGCCAGGGCCCGAGCGGCCGTTCGTGATCGTGGACGCGGCGATGAACGACCTGATGCGGCCGACCTTGTACGATGCGTGGCACGCGATCGACGCGGTGTCGCCGACGGGCGAGCGCATGACCGCCGACATCGTCGGGCCGGTTTGCGAGACGGGCGACACGTTCGCCCGGGGGCGGGACACGGACCGGGTCGGCGCCGGGTCGCTGATGATCATCCGCACCGCGGGCGCATATGCCGCGACGATGGGCAGCACTTATAATTCGCGCGCACTGGCTCCCGAGGTTCTGGTCAACGGAGCGGAATGGGCGGTGGTGCGCGAGCGGCGCGAACCGGATGAACTCGCGCCCGGCCGTCTGCCGGCCTGGATCGCCCGCTAGTCAGGGATGCCGGCGGCGAGCGACTCCTCGACAGCGCGATAGGCCGAGCGGCCGGGAACGGAAGGTGCCGGGTTGTTGGCGCCGAAGTAAGCGATACCGACGCGGCGGCGCGGGTCGATCCATAGGCCCGACAGCAGGCCGAACGCCTCGCCGGCATGGCCGACCACCGCGCGGCCCGACCCGAACAGGTCGTCGCGGCAGCCCGCAACCAAGGTCGGCAGTGTCTGCGAGGCGAGGCCGTAGGCGCAGTAGAAGCCTTCGGAGGTGTCGCCATTGGCGCCGTCGAAACGCCATGCCGGCCGGAGGATCGCGGCGATGCTGGCGGGTGAGAGGAAGGCCTGGCCCCCGTGCCGGCCGTCGTTGAGCAGCACGCGACCGATCGTCGCCAAGCCGTTCAGCGACACGCGCAGGCCGCCCTGGGGCGAGAACAGCGCGCCGTTCTCGCCGAGCCGGTATCCGGACAGGTCGCAGGCGGCGGGCGTGGGGGTGTTGACCTGACAGGCGGACTGTCGCGCCGCGAGGTCGTCCTTACGCGGAGAGCCGTCCGCGTGGTGGAGCGCGACGCCGCGCGCGACTGCGCCGGGGGTGCACGTCGTCCAGTTAAAACAAGCGTCCAGCGCCAGCGGGCGGAGCACCAGACGGTGCATCAGCCGGTCGAATCGTTCACCACCCGCGCGTTCCATGACGGAGGCGATCACGGGGAAGTTGATGTTGGCGTAGCGGAAGTGCGTCGCCGGCGTGTGGTCGGCGTCCCACGCCGCGGGCGCGGCGACGGCTTCGCGCAGCGTGCGGCCGAGCGGAATGGCGTAGGCTTCGCCATCATCGCGCAGGCTCGAGCGGTGGGACAGGAGGAGGCGCAGGGTCACCGGAGTGTCGGGAAAGGCCGGATTGCGCAGCGTCCAGCCCAGATATTGCGAGACGTCGGTGTCGAGATCAAGCCGGCCCGCCTCGACCAGGCGCATGACGCCCAGCGCGACGACGAGCTTCGACACGGAGGCGACGCGCACCGGATCGTCGATGGTCAGGCGACGGTTCTGCGCGCGGTCGGCGAGGCCGTAAGCACCGCTGCGCCGCAAACCGGAGGCGTCGAACGCGACCCAGGCCTGTGCCGCTCCGGCGGCGGCCGGCGCGGGTGTAATGGTCGCCGTCTGGCACGAGGCGAGGGCGGCGAGGAGGGGGAGGGCGAGGATGCGCATATGCCAGGACTAGGACCACGCGGGCACGCGCGACTCAAGGGCCTTGGCGGTGGCGGCGCTTACATCGGAAGGCAGGGCGTCACCCGTCGGACACACATTGTCTTAAATCGGCAACTTTCGGGATTGTCGCACCCCCGCTGGTCGTTTGGCGATGGAAATGTACGACAATTGAGCCTAGCGTTGCGACCGGTCCCGGGAGAGGACCACGGCCGGTTGGCCTTTAGGGGAGCTGAACAATGCGCTTGAAATCCCTCGTCCTGTGTTCGTCGTCGCTGGCCATGATGACGCTGGCCGCGCCCGCATGGGCGCAGACGACCGGCGAGGCTGCGCCGGTCCAGACGCAGGATGTGCCCAACGATCCTGATGCCGGCGCGCCGCAGACCGGCGATGCCGTTGAAAGCGAGGGCGAGGAGATCGTCGTGACTGGCTTCCGCCAGAGCCTGTCGTCGACCCGCAACATCAAGCGCAATTCCGATCAGGTCGTCGACGCGATCGTTGCAGAGGATATCGGCAAGTTGCCCGACCTGGCGGTGTCCGATACCGCCGCACGCATTCCCGGCGTGCAGGTGATCCGCACCGGCGGCGAGGCGTCGGCTGTGCTTATCCGCGGCCTTCCCGATTTCTCCACGACCTACAACGGCCGGGAGATATTCACCGCCGAAACGCGCGTCGTCGCGCTGCAGGATTTCCCTTCCGCAAACATCGCCGCGCTTGAGATCTTCAAGACCTCGACGCCGAGCCTCGTCGAGGCGGGCCTTGCCGGTCTGGTCAACGTTCGCTCACGGCGCCCGTTCGACTTCCGCGAGCGCGAGGTCGCCGGTTCGTTCTGGGGCCTTTACACGACGCAGGCGGGCGAGATTACGCCCAACTTCAACGTCCTGTTCTCCGACCGTTTCGACACGGGCATCGGCGAGATCGGGTTCCTGATCAACGCATCATATACGCAGCTGAAGTTTCTGGATTCCGAGCCTTCGAACACGGATTTTATCGCCGACCCGGTTATCAACGGGCAACGAGTCCGTTTTCCCGACATCCAGCGGCTGTTCTACCGCGAAGGGGACCGGACGCGGCCGTCGGTCAACGTCGCGCTGCAGTGGCGTCCGGACGACAAGTTCGAGTTCTATATCGACGGGCTCTACCAGGGCTTCCGCAACAAGATCTCGGATCGCCTCGCCGCCGTGCCGCTTTACGGCAACGGCACTTATAGCGACCTCGTTTTCCGCGACGGCACCAACGTGCTGGAGAGCGGCAGGCTGACGGGGTTGGCCGACCCGATCTTCTCCTTCGCGGGCGGTACGTTCAACAAGACGGACACCTATCAATTTGCGGTGGGCGGCAGCTACGACACCGGGCCGCTGAAGATCAGCGTCGACCTTGCGCGAACCGACAGCCGGTTCAAGGGATCGACCGAGTCCGTTGACCGCATCTTCCGTGGACAGGCAACGACGACGGTCGACTTCGATCTGTCGCGACCGCAGTTCGCGATAAGCGGCGTGGACGTCGCTAATCCGGCCAGCTACGCATTCGATGGCCTTTACGAAGAGAACCAGCTTTCCGAAGGTGACGACTATCAAGCTCGGCTTGACGTAGAATACGTGTTCGGCTCGGACTCGTTCATCCGCAGCATTCAGGCGGGCCTTCGCTACACCGATCGTGACGCCAACCGCGAATTCGGCAATCGCTTTGCTGGGTTCCGTGGGCAGAACATCGCCATCACCGACCTGCCGCTCGAGTTCAAGCTTGGGCGCCGCGGCTTTCGCGGGACGAACACTCAATCCGGGTTCGAGACGTTCCTGGTCCCAACCTACAACAGCATCCGCGACAACCGCACGGAACTCCGCCAGTTCGTGATCGATCGCGGGGCGACGAGCTTCACGCTGGACGACGTGGCGCGCGTACGACTGTACAAAGCCAATGAGACGACGTTCGCGGGTTACGCTCAGCTCAACTATCAGTTCGGCGATACCATCGATGGCGTCGTCGGCCTGCGCGCCGTCCAGACCGACACGAAGTTCGAAGACATCGTCACCAGCATCGGCGGCGAGGTCGGTCAGAAGTTCACCGACTATCTGCCGAGCGCCAGCGTCCGCGTCCGCTTCACGCCGGAGCTGCAGCTCCGCCTGTCGGGAACGCAAACCCGCACGCGCCCGACCTTTGGCCAGTTGAACCCGGTGGTCACCGTTGGCTCGCCCGATCCGTTGCAGGGCGGCCTGCGGATCGGAGGCGGCGGCAACCCCAACCTTCGACCGATCAATTCCAACAACTACGACGCTTCGCTCGAGTACTATTTCTCGCGTACCGGCTTCGCATCCGCGACCATCTTCCGTCGCGACATCGACGGCTTCATCCAGGATAATACCTTGCCCGACTTCACCGATCCGGCATTCGGGCCCGGTCCGGTGCGGCTGACCGTTCCAGAGAACACGCGCAAGGGTCGCATTGACGGTTTCGAAGCGCAGCTTTCCACATTCTTCGATTTCGGTGGCGTTCCCGAGTTCCTGCGTAACTTCGGTATTCAGGCGAACTACACCTATCTCGACGCCGAAGTGGAAATCCGTGACCCGCTGAACCCAGGCCAGTTCATCCGCGACCGGATTACCACCACCGGTGACCCTGCCCGCGGCATCCCGGATACGGGAGGCGTGTCGAAGCATACCTATAATCTGGTAGGCCTGTATGAAGCTGGCCCGTTTTCCGCCCGCCTGACGTACAACAAGCGCAGTCGCTATCTCGACCAGCGCGAGGAGCGCGGGGGGGAGGCGAACGGCTTCTACCGCGAGTTCGCCAAGCCGCCGGGTCGCCTCGACTTCTCAGCGAACTTCACGATCAACCCCAACGCCACGATCTTCTTCGACGCGACCAACCTGATCGGCGATCCGTTCAAGGTGAACCTTACCTCCGCACGCGACGGGGCGCCCCGCGCGAACTTCGTCCGCTTCCTGCGCTACGAAGAGCAGACCTTCTCGCTAGGTGCGCGTCTGCGCCTCTGACCGGTGCGAGCCCGGTCGCGCGGATTACTTCCTTGCGACCGGCCGGATCGACATGCGCACCTCGGGCTTGCCGTTGTTCCAGACCAGCGGCGAGATGTAGAGGAAACGCCGGTTGTCCAGCTTACGGCAGCCGGCGTTCGCGTCCCAGGCATGGTACGACATGAAGCTGCGCTCACCGACCTGGAAGATCGACTGGTGTCCGGGGCCGCTGATGCAGCCCGACGCGCCCATGCGGCTGGAGAGCAGCGGGTTGCCGGGGGCATCGACGCAGGGACCCATGGGGCCTGCGCAGTCGGCGTAGCCGACGCCGTAGTTGGACAGGCGCTGGTCCGCCTCCCAACCGTAATGATTGGCCGAGAAGAACAGCGTATAGCCCTTGGCGTGGCGCACCATCGTCGGCGCCTCGACCACGCGCCATTCCCAATGCTTGTCGGCGGCGACCAGCGAGCCGGGCTCACCGACCAGCTTGAGCCCGTCCGGCGACAGGCGCTGCGCCCAGATCTGCGCCGTTTTCAGGACCTTGGGATTGTTGCCGTCGTTCTTGTAGTAAAGGTAGAGTTGACCGTCGGCGTCGCGGAACGGGTGCGCGTCGATCGTGCCGCCAAGCTCGCGCTGGCAAACGAGCGGCTCCGCGGCATCGGACAGGAACGGTCCGCGGGGATCCGCCGAGACCGCCGCTCCAAGGCATTGCAGGTCGCTGCGGCTTTCGCGCGCGGTGAAATACACGACGAACTTGCCGCCGGCCGCCACGACCTCCGGCGCCCAGGTGAAGCCTTTCCTGGCCCACGGCGCAAGCGTCGGCATCGCGTCGTGCAGCTTGCGGCGATTGCGCGGGTCGCGCAGCAGCGTCCAGTTCACAAGGTCGGTCGAGGTGGCCATCTGCAGGTTGGCCGCGTCGCGGTCGGCGTTGGTGGCGTAGGCATAGAATAGCCCGCCGTGCTGCATGATGAAGGCGTCGGGGAAGTTCTCCCGCAGCACCGGTACGAACGGCTTGGGTGCGGGCGCGGCCCCGGCCAAGGCCACGAGGCACGCCGCGGTGGCCGCGAGGCGGGCGGAGCGTGGAAAGCGTCGCGTCGTCGTCATGGGGCGGCTCCTGTTCGCGGCGCGTCGGCGGCTCCGGCGGTTGTGTCCGCAACGCACTTATCTTACCAATCGCTTTAACGACGGAGCCGGTCAACCGGCCATGAACGGCGAAGGGCGACGGAGCCGGTATCGGCGGGAGCGGCGATGACAGCGGAAAGCGGGGGCTTAGACGCTATGCAGGAAGGCGTGGCGCGCGCGCCGTTCGGAAGCCTGCCCGACGGAACGCCTGTGGAGGCGATCACGCTGACCAACGCACGAGGGTTGCAGGCGCGGATCATCACCTACGGCGCCGCGATCCAGTCCATGATCGTTCCCGACCGGGAGGGGCGGCCCGCGGACGTGACGCTGGGTTACCTGACGATGCAAGGGTACCTGACCAAGTCGGAGTATTTCGGGGCGACGGTCGGCCGTGTCGCCAACCGGATCGCCGGGGGCACGTTCACGCTGGACGGTACGACATACCGGACGCCAGCCAACAACGGCCCCAATTCGCTGCACGGCGGCACCGTGGGATTCGACAAGCGCAACTGGAGCATCGTGTCGCTCGCCGAGGCCGCCCGGCCGGGCGTGACGCTGGAGCTGGTCAGCGCGGATGGGGACCAGGGGTATCCGGGGACCGTCACGGTGCGTGCCCTCTATTCGCTCGAGCCGGAGGGGCTCAAGGTCGACTACACCGCCACCACCGACCGGCCGACGGTCGTCAACCTGTCGAACCATACCTACTGGAACCTCGCCGGCGAAGGGTCGGCGGAGGGCGCGATGGGACATGTGCTGACCATCCCCGCCGACCACTTCACCCCCACGGACGAAGGCGCGATCCCGACGGGGGTGTTGGAGTCGGTGGCGGGCACGGTGTTCGACTTCCGCGAACCCACGCAAGTGGGCGCGCGCGTTCGCGTCGCCGATCCGCAGATCGTGCATGGCAAGGGGTACGACCATCACTGGGTGATCGCGCGCGACGTGTCGGACGTTCCGCGCCTGCTCGCGCGCGTCGAGGAGCCGCGGTCGGGACGCGTGCTGGAGGTGCTGTCCAACCAACCCGGATTACAGTTCTATTCGGGCAATTTCCTGGACGGCACGATCGCGGGAAAGGCGGGCCGGCTCTACCGGCAGGGCGACGCTGTGGTGCTGGAGCCGCAGATGTTTCCCGATACCCCCAACCGGCCGGAGTTCGGAACGGTGCGGCTCGACCCCGGTCAGACCTATCGCAACACGATTCTGTTCCGGTTCACGACGGCGGTCCGGGCGTAGCCGCCCCCGGCAGGCTCAGTCCTTCGCCGAGCGTTCGGCGTCGTCGATCAGGACCACCACCTCTTCGATGATCGCCGCCATCGCGGCCTTCGCGCCGGCGGCGTCGCGCGCCTCGATCGCGGTCAGTACGGCGCGGTGCGCGGGCAGGCTGGCGGTGCGGCCGTTGAAGCCGTTGGTAAAGCGGATAGACGTGCGCAGCGCGGTCGCGACGACGTCTTGGAACTGGACGTAGAAAGGGTTCGCCGACGCGCGCAGCACCGCCATGTGGAAGTCGATGTCCGATTCCAGCGGGTCGTCCGCGCCGACCTCCGCCGCCTCCATGCGCGCGTAACCGGACGCGATCGCAGCCAGGGTTTCGGCGTCGACCGACCGGGCGGCCAGCGCCGCCGCGGCGGGTTCGATCGCGACGCGAAGCTCGCTGAACTGGCGCAGCAGATCGAGCGAGAACTTGCGCTCGAGCAGCCAGCGCAGAACGTCGGGATCGAACAGGTTCCATGAGGAGGAGGGCTGCACCACCGTGCCCGTGCGCGGGCGGGCGGTGAGCAGGCCCTTTGCGGTCAACATCTTGACCGCCTCGCGCGTCACCGAGCGGCTGACGGCGTGCTCAGTGGCAAGAACCGCCTCCGTTGGAAAACGCCGTCCTTCGTAGCCGCCGGTGACGATGGTTCGGCCCAGCGCGTCCAGCATGGCGTAGGTCAGGTTGCGCACGGGTCCTTCAACCGCGGCGCTGATGCTCTTCATCGTACTCGGTCCATTCGCGGCGTCCCCGCCGCACATGTTTGATCAATAACCTATCTGAAGCAAGGGGAAGCGGCCGCAACCGTTCGCACCTGCTGAGGAGCCGAGAAGCACGGTCCCTCGGTCGCGTCGCCAAACCCGCGCCATCCTAGCAAGATCGGGAACGACTACGCCATTCCGGGCCGTATTTTGGGTCGGCAAACGAGGAGCAGCACGTCATGAAGCCAACCCAGCGCCAGCTCTATGCGGAGCGTATCGATCGCGTCGTTCGCCACATCGAGGAGCGGAGCGCGGACGAGGACGGGCCGAACCTTGCCGAGCTGGCGGAGGTCGCGGCGATGTCGGCGTATCACTTCCATCGCGTGTTCCGGCTCATGACGGGGGAGACGGTCGGGGAGGCGACCCGGCGCACGCGGCTCGCCCGCACCTTGCCGGAGCTGCAAGGCGAGTCCACCGTGACGCGGGCGGCCGGGGCCAGCGGCTACGCTACGACGCAGGGCTTCGCGCGAGCGCTCAAAGCGCAGGTTGGCACCTCGGTGACGGTCGCACGATCGAGTCCGGAGCTGCTGGAGACGCTTGCTTCGTCCCTTCGCCTGCCGCCGCGTCAGGACGTGGACGAGCCTCCCGCGCTCGGCATCGAGGTCGTCTCGATCGAGCCGTTCCGCTTGCTCGCCGTTCGCAACGTCGGCGATTATGCCGAACTAAATCGCGGTTTCGCCCATCTGTTCGACATCGTCTTGCAGCAGATGCCGCCTGCAAGCGTTGTAGGCATATACGGCGTTCCGCACGACGACCCGCGATCCACTGCGGGCGAAGCCTGCCGGTTCGACTGCGCGCTGGCGACCGGCGCGGCGGGTGCGCCGCAGGGCGAAATGTTCGAGCTATTACTTGGCGGCGGCGCCTATGTCCGTCTTCGTCACCGCGGCGACTTCGATCGCCTGCACGACGTCATGGACCTGGCCTATGCGGGCGCGATCGGCCTGTTCGATCGTGCGATCCGGGACGCACCGCTGTTCGTCCACTATCTCGACGACCCGGAGGAGGTCGCCGAGGCCGACCTGCGGGCCGACATCTTCCTGCCAATCCCTTAAGGCCAGCAGATCGCAGCCCTAGGCGGCCGTGAGGAGCCCCGCCGCCAGAAGAGCGGCTGCGCCAGCTGCCAAAGTGGCCCCAAGAACGAGGCCGATCCAGCGGCCATCAGCTTCAAGCTCGGGTTCGTTGGCACGTATTTCCAACAGCTTGGACTCCGCTCGGCGGTCTGCAAGAAGGGCGACCAGCGCGGCCGGACGAAGCCCGCGAACCCAGGCGACGAGCGCGGCACGCTCCCTCGGGTCGACGGCAGGATACCGGTTGAGAAGCGTTTGCGCGTTCGGGATCGTCGTTGCCATGGTAGCCTCCTGCGGGATGCAGCCGATGGATCGGCTTGGCGGCAGAATAAGCTGACGGAAGCCGGGAACGTTACTACGAAGATCCTATGCTTGCCGATGCAGGCGCAGTCGGCGTTTGATAGAAGCGCCGGGTCGTGGCGAGCGATGCTCGGGTCGGAGTCTAAGGTCCGTGTATCGGTGCGCATGCGGGAATGCCGGTGAGCCGCGTCCCCATGGCAGCGCGGACGTCTTCTGGACTTCAGCGGCGGGTCCAAGACAGCCGATAGGTCACTTCGTAACCGTCATGGTCCGACAGCTTGCCACCCGTCGAAGGGCCGTCGAATTTGGCCTCGACGCGCAAAGGCCGCACGGCAATCAAGGCACCGTTGTCGAAGCCCTGGAGGTCTTGAGTGTCGAGCCACGGCGCGTCCCCGTCCCAGGACATACGCACATCGCAGTCGCTGACGATCACCGTGCAGTAGTGATGAACAATCTGGTACGGCTTGCGATAGGTGAAGTAGTCCAAACGGCCCGGCGCGTGTCGCATGTTGAAGTCGCCGCCGAAGATCAGGGGATTAACGGGGTCGCGTGCGCGAGCCAGAAAGGCGGCGCTTTGATCCGTTTGGAAACGATGCGCCGCATGGGCGCGGTCGAGACGAACGCCCGAGGCCTTTTGGGCGTTCATATGGGTGGTGAAGACATCGACCGGCGTTGGAACTCCGGGAATCCGGATCCGCGCCAGCACGACGCCTTTGTTCGCCAGGCAATCATAGCCGGCGCACGCGTTGGCCGAAAAGGGTTCGCGCTGGTAAGCCTCGACCGGAAAATCGCTCAGAACCTGCAGGCCGCTGCCGAGAAGCTTGGGGACGCGTTCTCCTTTGAACAGGCGCCGCGCCGCCTTAAAGTCGGCAGGAACGCCTGATGCCGCGGTGCGGCGGCGGTCCCGAGCCGCAGGCCCTGGCACGATGTTCCGATATCCGCTCCGTGAACCAATTTTCGCCGCACGGCGGCTAAAGACTTCCTGCAGAAGGACGATGTCCGGTGCTGTTCCCGCGGCACGTCGCCGCGCGAGCTCATCCCCGATCGCGTCAAGTTCCGGACCGCGGTTCGACCGAGCGGGCCAGGGCAAACCCTCGACGTTGTAGATGAGCACCGTTAGGTCGATGAAGTCTCGCCCGTCCGCGGTGCGGACGACCGGCATTCTAGCGGAAGCGTTGCGTGGGTCCGCAACATACAAAGATGTCGATGCGCAGCCTGCCAGGACAAGCAACGTGCCAAGCAGCATCTTGAGTCTGCGGCGCGTCACGTCCGGGTCTTGCACCGGTACAAAGTCGACAAGGTGACAATTTCTCCTGGTACCGATCGATAACCAGCGGCAGTGGCTGAAGACGATAGACCATCGCGCGACCTGGCAGTTCTGGAGGTTTAAGCCACGAACTCGTTGTTGCATATTGGAATCCCATACTAACCGACCGAGGCGGCGCGGATTACGGGAGCGACAATCAAGACGGCGCGCCCGGTCGGCGAGCGCGCCATCCGCATCGACATGTCGAGAGAGGCCGCGACGCACATGAAGTATCGACATGCGAAAGACGCGACGATCGCCAGGATGGATACGACGGTTCGCGAGTTCGCGTCGCCACGCCCGCGGGCGCGAGTGGACTGGCGAGGCGCAACCAAGGCAATCTTCAGAATCGCTGTCGTGATCGCACTTGCCTTCGGTGTGAGCCGTTGCTGGTCGCAGATCAGCACGCCGGGAAGCAGTCCGATAACGCGCGAGTCGGAAACCGAGGCTTGGCTGAACCCCCCTCAGGGTACCGTGAACATGCTTCTGCCCAACGGGCGACCGGCGCAGCTGGAGAAGGGTTCGATGAACCATGAACTTCAGCAGTTTCTGGCGTCCAAGGAGCCGCCGCCGCAGGCTTTCGAATTCGACCAGCTGTTCTTCACCTACGGTTCCGCCGAACCGATGATCGATCCCGCCGATGGCCTCAGCGACCTTGCCGCTATTCTCAGCGCTTACCCTCGTGCGCGAGTCAAAATCGTTGGGTATGGTGGTGGAGAGAAGCCGGCCGCCGGGTCCGACCTGGGCGGTCAGCGTGCAAATGCGATCGTGGACGTGCTAGCCGCCGCGGGCGTGGCCAGGAATAGGATGACGGCCGAGTCCGGAGGAGATCCCGGCCTTGAGGACGACACGTCGAGCCCGGACGACAAGTTCGATGATGGAAACGGGCAATTGATTGTAATGGACAAGTAGTGGCGGCGAGCCGCCTCGCGAATTCTCGAGAGGCCAGCGCATGCTAGCTTCACTCGGCCGGCGCTCGACAGCGAACGCGCCAGAGCATATCGTCACGCAGACGACGGGACTGCGCTCGCTGAGCGCGGCGGTTGTGATCTTTCTGCTGTCCACCGGCGCCGCCTTCGCCGCTCAATCGCTCGATCGCCATATCACCTCCGCAGTTGTTTACGTTCTTGGCGTGACGCTCATCGGCTCGGTGGCGGGGGTACGTAGCGGGCTTGGGGCGGCCGTCGCCGCCTCGATCATCTATAATTTCTTTCTTAGTCAGCCTGTATTTCGGTTCAGCATCTCGTCGGCTGACGAGTATGTTCCGCTTATCGTCTTCAACCTCAGCGCCATCGTGTCGGGCCTGCTCGCAGGGCGACTTAAAGATCGAGCGCACGTGGCCGAAGAAGCGCAGCGCCAGCTAAGATTGCTTTTGGCGGTAAGCAGTCGTCTTCAATCCGCGGTTCGCGTGGCCGAGATCTCCGCCGCTTTATCCGAGACGGCGGAGGGGCTGACCGACCGGCTGGAATTGTACGTCGTTCGTGACGGGGCGCTTGAGTCCCTCGGCTCGTCCACGTCCATCCTGACCGCCAGCCAGATGCTGGATGCGCAGCTTGCCAAGCTCGTTCGCGGCCACGAAACCGCCTTCCTCCTTTCGGCCTCCGAGCAGGCGGTAGGAGTGCTGATCCTACGCAACTCAGCAGCCACCGGGCAGCAGCGCTTCGACATCGAGGCGCTGGTGAACCTCCTCGGGATTGCGGTGGAACGATGCCTGCTTCTCGAGCGCCTGGCCGAAGCAGAAGCGGTAAAGCGATCCGAGCAATTCAAGACTTCGCTGCTGTCATCGGTTTCGCACGACATGCGAACTCCGCTTGCGGCCATATCGGCCTCGGCGAGCAGCTTGACCGACTACGGCGACGAACTGCCAGCGGTGTCCCGGCGAGACCTGCTGATCGTCATCGAAACGCAGTGCGCGCGGCTCAACCGCTACACGACAAACCTGCTGAATCTCGGGCGAATACAGGCCGGCTTCGAAGGTGCTGCGTTTACGGACATAGATGCGGTCGAGGGACTTGGCGCAGCCATAACCCGGGCGCGCGAGGTCGCGCATCACCACGTCTTCGAAAAGGCCATATCGCCCGATTACGCTTTGATGCGAGGCGATCCAGTCATGCTTGAGCAGATGTTCTTCAACGTTCTCGACAACGCCGTACGTTACAGCGCCGAAAACAGCCGCATCGGAGTCGCCGCGAATGTCACCGACGGTCGGCTGGTCGTGGAGATTACCGATGACGGGCCCGGCATTTCCCCAGCTGACCTCGGTCGCATCTTCGAACGCTTCTATCGCGGGGGTGCCGTGTTGCGGGACGGGAGTGGACTCGGTTTGGCGATCAGCAAGGGTTTCGCCGAAGCGTTTGGCGGATCGATCTGGGCGGAAAGCCCCGTAAGTGCCGGAGGCGGAACCCGTGTCGTTGTCGAGCTGCCCCTCTCCAAGCAGCAATTTCGAGGCGAGCCATGAAACCTAGCATTCTCGTCATCGACGACGAACCCGCCATCGCAGAGGCGTTGAGACCGGTCCTGGAAGCCAAAGGTTTCCAAGTCGCCGCGGCCGAAACTGCCGCAGACGGCTTGAGTTTCGCATCAGAGAACAAAGTGGACGTTGTTCTTCTCGATCTCGGCCTTCCGGATGCCGATGGTAAGGAGATCATTTCAAAGCTCCAGAACTTGGGGAGCTTGGCGGTTATCGTACTTTCAGCCAGGCACCAGGAGGCGGAAAAGGTTGCAAGCTTGGACGAAGGCGCAGACGATTACGTCAACAAGCCCTTCAGCATTGAGGAGCTCCTGGCCCGTGTGCGCGCCGCGCTCAGACGGATGACCAACGCACCGGCTCGCCCGCTAGTCTTCGAAAGCCGTGAACTCCAGATCGACTTCGGAAAGCGCGAGGTGAAGCTCCTCGGTGACGAAGTGAAGCTGTCGCCTAAGGAGTTCGAGCTTTTGCGGACGCTCGCCGAACATGCTGGACAGGTTGTCACGCAACGCCGGCTGCTCGTCGCCGGTTGGGGCGATCCGGCTACCGACACGCAATATTTGCGGAGCTACATGGGGCTCCTGCGGCAGAAGCTCGAATATGATCCATCAGAGCCCCAGATCATCTTGACGGAGCCGGGCGTGGGGTACCGTCTGCGCGATCAAGGCGCGGCAGCCTCGCGCGGCACACGCTTGAGCTAGAATGTTCACCGAGATTATCGTGGTCGGTTGAAGCGGGGCCGGGAGTCGGAGCCCCGCTTCGGCCGAACTCTTCGCATTGGGCGGAGCTGCGGTGTTAGAACGGCAATCCTATGCCGCGCCCCCGTGGGAAAGGCATAGTAACGGGCACGGCGCCAAGCGTCTAATCGCCCCGGATGCGCCGAACCGCCGTTTCCACCGACCTGACTCAACCGCCGCCCGTGTTCGATCACGCAGCGGGTGCCTCCGGGTCCGGGACCTTGCTGCTCGCCTTCACCCAAGCGCCTACTTGCGTGCAAGCGCCGTCGCCTTTGGCCGAAGCCTCGCCTTGGCAAGGCCGCGTCATCATGTTCCACCGCACCGCCCGAGATACGGGCAATGCGGACCTGTGGTCCGTTTATCTCGCGGGCGTCAACGAGCGCCGCATCTCCACCCCGCTCGACGGCTCGGACCCGAGCGGGTTGCCCCTGCTCAATTAGGAATTATCACCATGCGCGTCCTCACTTCACCAATTCTTGGCGCCGCCGTCGCCGCTGCCCTGCTGGCCAGCGGTTGCGCGAAGAAGAAATTGAGCGACGCCCCGCCGGCGCTTGCCGCTACGGAGCAGGGCTCCGGCTCGGCTGGTAGCTATGGCGAGGGATATTCGGCGGCGGGCGTGAGCGCGGCGGAGCTGGAAGCTGCTCGGGCCGACTTCGTCGCGCGAGCGGGGTCCGACACGATTTTCTTCAACACGGACAGCTTCGTCGTCGACGCCGCGGGTCGGGCTACGCTAGATGCCCAGGCAGCTTGGCTTCTTGCCAACCCGCGCATTCAGGTCACAGTGGAGGGACACGCCGACGAGCGCGGGACGCGTGAGTACAATCTGGCGCTCGGCGACCGGCGGGCTACTGCGGCCAGAAACCATCTGGTTTCGCGAGGCGTGCCCGGCACGCGAATGACCGTGGTCAGCTGGGGGAAGGAGCGCCCCGTCGCCCAAGGCTCCGACGAGTCCTCTTGGGCACGGAACCGCCGGGCGGTAACGGTGCTCCCGCGATGACGTCTGCCGTTATTGGGCACGGCGGGTCGGTCGGTGCCGCGGACCGAGACTGATCCCGTCCTAATTTCGAGCGCGCCGGGCCGATCATCATGGAACATCGGCACTTTGCACCTGAGATAAAGGGACGATGCTCTCGGAGGTGAAAACCGTTTGCCGGCTGGTCGATCGGGAGCCACTGCTACCGGGGCTTCCGAAGCCGAAGACGGCGTCCGGATCGCACGCGTCTTTGGCCGCCCATAATTCTTGTCGACCGCAAACACGAATCTTCGGCACCACCTCGGGTGTACCACGCGCCACGTATCTCGCAGGCTGAGCAATCAGTCCGCCGAGTTCTCCCCCGCCGCAAACGATCGCAAGTGGCCTGGAGTACGCCTTGAGGGGCGGTGCCAGCGCAACATTATATTTGGGTTCCGATCGCGGAGTGGCTTGGATCAGCCGCAACTCACGCCGCCACCAACCACGGCTTTCGTTCAAGCGGCTCCGTTGCGTGGCAGAACCCGAGGGCGTTTTCCTGGATGAGCCGGGCGTCCAGATTGACCTCAACGAACTCTCGCATCGCAAGCCGGTCCGCCTGGGTCGCCGTTCAAGGCCTGACCCAAAGCCCCGTTCGCAGACGAACAAGGCTTCTGGGCACGGAGAGGTGCCAGACGATGGTCTTGCCGATGAGACGGGCACATATGGAGCAGACTATCACCGTCTCGAGGCCTCATCAGCGCTGTGCGAGTCTTCGAAAGGCCGATGTTCAAGTATTTGCGGAACTTAAGCTCCCTCCAGATACTGAAAACTACACCTGTATCGTTCGGTTTCCACTCTTAGTTCGCTAGAAGGACCGCATAGTAGACGCATATTCCGCAAGAATGGTAAGTATCTAGAAGTTGATTATCGCTCACATTCCGGCGGCCAATCCTGCCATGACGTCCACTGCGAGGAACATGAGCGCCAACATGCGGAACCGCATCTGCTTCCAGCAAGTATCTAAGCTTGCCCGATCGCCGAGAATAAAATCACGAGGCTCAGACCTCTGTACATAACGACGGAGACGAGATTGTCGGCATGAAGACATCCATAGGAAGCGGCGAAGAACCAGAATAGCCTTGATGCCGCACTTTGAGGGATAAGCTGGCTTAACTTTAAGACGATCAGCACGAACAGGCGTCTTGCCGATCCAGGGAGCAAACTTGGTCACCAATGTCCCACTCTACGCCACCCGTGGGGGGGGAACATAGTACCATGCGCGGAGTTGGGGCTCACGTATTCGCCGGTGCCAGTAGACCGGCGGGTCAGTCGGTCGCTCGCAACCGGCCAAGAGACGGCGGCACCCGTGGCTAATTAAGACAAAGCGGCATTCCCGGTGTCCCGGTGAAAGCGCCCCGGCTATGCCGCATCGAAGATAAAGCGCGCAGATCGTAAGTGGACAGCGCTGGTCTGCTCGGACGGCGGACCCCAGTCGCGCGATCGGCCGCAAGTGTATGCGTCTCAGCAACACTTTTGGGGATCTGAGAGAGATGGCGCACCCGAGAGGATTCGAACCTCTGACCTACGCCTTCGGAGGGCGCCACTCTATCCAGCTGAGCTACGGGTGCGTGGGTGCGAGCTTAGCAGCCTAAATGCCGGCCGCACAAGCGCGCGTGCGTGGTCACTGCGAGATCAATCGCGGGCGTTTGGCGGGATGATCGTGGGGCGCGGCTGGAGGTTGCCTTTCTCGTCGCGGTTGAGCCGTTGCCCGTCATAGTTGGGCAAAGCCTGCTTGGGCGGCGGCGCGGGCGTCGGACCAGCGGTGGTCGCGACGTTGCTGCCGACGCCCGTGGGGTTGATCGCGGCGGCGTTCTCAAGCGCCTTTTGCGTCGGCGAGTCGGGGTCGGAGAGCGCGGAAGTGTCGCCCGTCGCGCGAACTTCCGCGGCGGCGTTTTCGAGCACGGCCGCCGATGTCGGATCGCTCTGGCCTGCCGCCTTTTCGAGCTGGTCCGCCGTTTGTTCGGCCTTGCTGCCATCGCCCGAACAGGCGGCCAGGCTGATCGGCAGGAGAAGGGCGGCGAAGCGGTTCATGCGGGGTCCTTCGGGCTGGTGTCGGCTGGTGAACGAGCCGAACCGCATCCGGTTGCCCGTCTCCCGTCGATCAAGGCCGTTCGAGGCACAGGGCAATGCCCATGCCGCCGCCGATGCACAGGGTGGCAAGGCCCTTCCTGGCGTCGCGCTTTCCCATCTCGTGGACAAGCGTCGTCAGGATGCGCGCGCCGCTGGCGCCGATCGGGTGGCCGATGGCGATGGCGCCGCCGTTGACGTTCACCTTTTCGGCGTCCCAGCCCAGCTCCTTGCCGACCGCCAGCGCCTGCGCCGCGAACGCCTCATTGGCTTCGATGAGGTCGAGGTCGGCGATTGTCCAGCCGGCTTTCTCGAGCGCCTTCTTGGAGGCCGGCACCGGGCCGATGCCCATGATCGAGGGGTCGACCCCGGCCGACGCCCAGCTTGCCACCCGCGCCAGCACCGGGGCCCCGCGGCTCTCGGCCTCCTCGCG
>DASQNO010000006.1:0-42715 GCA_035644935.1 Sphingomonadaceae bacterium | reverse complement strand
GACAAGGTCACCGGCGAGAACACCTACGGCGGCTATGCCAAGGCGATCGTCGTGCGCGAGGAATTCGTGCTGCGCATCGACCATCCCGAAGACCAGCTCGCCGCCGTCGCGCCGCTGCTGTGCGCCGGCATCACCACTTACTCGCCGCTTCGCCACTGGAACGTCGGCCCCGGCAAGAAGGTCGGCGTCGTCGGCATCGGCGGGCTCGGCCACATGGGCATCAAGCTCGCCCACGCGATGGGCGCGCACGTCGTCGCCTTCACGACGTCCGAGTCCAAGCGCGATGACGCCCGGGCGCTCGGCGCCGACGTGGTCGTCGTGTCGAAGAACCGGGACGAAATGAAGGCGCACCGCGGCAGCTTCGACTTCATTCTGAACTCGGTGTCCGCAAAGCACGACCTCGACCAGTTCCTGAACCTGCTGAAACGCGACGGCACGATGTGCATGCTGGGCGTGCCGGAGGAACCGCACCCCAGCCCTTCGATCGGCAACCTCATCTCCAAGCGCCGCAACCTGGCCGGATCGCTGATCGGCGGCATCGACGAAACGCAGGAGATGCTCGATTTCTGCAGCCAGCACGGCATCGTCTCCGACATCGAGACGATCCGCATGGACGAGATCGACGCGGCCTACGACCGCATGGTCAGAAGCGACGTGAAGTACCGCTTCGTCATCGACCTGGCGTCGCTGTGAGCACTGTGTCCTCCCCGGCCTTTGCCGGGGAGGGGGACCATCCCGGCACGGGATGGTGGAGGGGTCTTGCAGCGCTGATGATCGCTCGCTGCAAAACCCCTCCACCATGCTGCGCATGGTCCCCCTCCCCGCGAAAACGCGGGGAGGACTGACCATGTCCGTCGCATTCCGCCGCGAGAGCGATGAGGAGCACAAGGAGCCCCGCTTCGAGCTCCCCATCCCCGCCGGCCCCAACCTCGTCACCCCCCGCGGCCTCGCCATGATCCAGACCCGGGTCGCCGAACTCGAGGCGGAGACCGGCGGCGACGACGCTGCGCTCGCCGACCGCAAGCGCACGCTCGCCTACTGGCGTACCCGCCTCGCCACAGCGCAGGTCACGCCCCCGCGCACCGACGGCGAGGCCGGGTTCGGCTCGCGCGTGTCCTTCACGCTGAACGGCGCCCCGCGCACGATCGACATCGTCGGCGACGACGAGGCGGAGCCCGCCGCCGGCCGCCTCGCCTTTACCGCACCCCTGGCCCGCGCGCTGATCGGCGGCGCCGCGGGCGACGTGCTCCCCTTCGGCGGCAAGCCCGGCGCGATCGAAATCCTGGACGTTTCCCCCATCGCCTGAAGCTCGCGCTTTCCACGGAGGCCGCGATGGGCTATGGTCGCCCAACATCCACATGGGGTTCGCACGTCCGTGCACGAGCCGTGGATTGCCAGCCAGCTGCCGGCAGCATCGTTGAATTTGAAAACACCACCGCCACGTTTCCGCCGAACCTTCCGGCCAAGCGACCACGCGCCCCAATTGAATCGGATCCCATGCCCTTCACTCAACTCCCCCCGCTCCTCGCCGAAGCGCTGACCGCCAAGGGCTACGAGGCCCCCACCCCCGTCCAGGCCGCGGTGCTCCAGCCCGATGCGCAGGGCCGCGACCTCATCGTCTCGGCGCAGACCGGCTCGGGCAAGACCGTCGCCTTCGGCATCGCGGTCGCCGCGCAGCTGCTGGAGGAGAACGGCACGCTCCCCTACGCGCTGCTGCCCCTGGCGCTGGTCATCGCCCCCACCCGCGAACTGGCGCTGCAGGTCAGCCGCGAACTCGTCTGGCTGTACGGCAAGGCCGGCGCGCGCATCGCCACCTGCGTCGGCGGCATGGACGCCTCCAAGGAGCGCCGCGCGCTTGCGGGCGGCGCGCACATCGTCGTCGGCACGCCGGGGCGCCTGCGCGACCATCTCGAACGCGGCGCGCTCGACCTCTCGGCCTTGCGCGTCGCCGTGCTCGACGAGGCGGACGAGATGCTCGACATGGGCTTTCGCGAAGACCTCGAACAGATCCTCGACGCCTCCCCGTCCGAGCGCCGCACGCTGCTCTTCTCGGCCACCATCCCCAAGCCGATCCTAGCGCTGGCCAAGCGCTACCAGCGCGACGCCTTGCGCATCTCCACCGTCGGCGAGGACCGCGGCCACGGCGACATCGCCTATCAGGCCGTCACCGTCGCCCCCGCCGACATCGAGAACGCCGTCGTCAACCTGCTCCGCTTCCACGAGGCGGAATCGGCGATGCTGTTCTGCGCCACGCGCGACAATGTTCGCCACCTTCACGCCAGCCTGATCGAACGCGGCTTCGACGCCGTCGCTCTGTCCGGCGAGCATTCGCAGAACGAGCGCAACGCCGCGCTGCAGGCCCTGCGCGACCGCCGCGCCCGGGTCTGCGTCGCCACCGACGTCGCCGCGCGCGGCATCGATCTGCCGACGCTGACGCTCGTCATCCATGTCGAGCTGCCGCGCGATCCCGACGCCCTGCAGCACCGTTCGGGCCGCACCGGCCGCGCCGGCAAGAAGGGCACCGCCGTGCTCATCGTCCCCTACCCCAAGCGCCGCCGCGTCGACATGATGCTGAAAGGCGCGCGCATCCCCGTCGAGTGGATCCCCGTCCCGACGCGCGAGGACATCGCGCGCAACGACCGCGAGCGCCTGCTGACCACGCTGCTGGAGCCGCAGGAGGTCGACGACGAGGACCGCGAGCTCGCCACCCGCCTGCTTAGCCAGCGCACGCCGGAGGACATCGCCGCCGCGCTCGTCCGCGTCCACCGCGCCCGCATGCCGTCGGCGGAGGAGATGGTCGACGGCACCGCCGCCGCCCCCGTGCGCCCTGATGGTCGCCAGAATGACGGCCCCCGCGCCGGATTCGAGGACACGGTCTGGTTCCGCATGGACGTCGGCCGCAAGGACAATGCCGACGCGCGCTGGCTGCTGCCTTTGCTCTGCCGCCGCGGCCACATCACCAAGAACGAGATCGGCGCCATCCGCATCGCGCAGAACGAGACCGCGTTCGAAATCCCCCGCGCCGTCGCCGCCAAGTTCGCCGCGGCGATCAAGCGCACCGTGGGCCCCGACGACGAAGGCGGCGTCCAGTTCGAACAAATGGCCGCCCCCCCCGCCAACGCCGCCCGCCCCCCGCGCGGCAACGGCCCCCCGCCCCGCGCCAAGCCCAAATACCAAGCGCGTCCCACGCATGGTCGCTAACAGCGTCATCCCGGCGAACGCCGGGACCCAAGATCACGGACTACGAAAGGCAGCGACGAACGCGTTGCCCCACCTACAAGCATCGAGTCCTTGGGTCCCGGCTTCCGCCGGGATGACGCTCCACCTTGCCTAAACCCCGCATCCTCGTCGACGCCGACGCCTGCCCGGTGAAGGACGAAATCTACAAGGTCGCCTGGCGCCGCGAGGTCCCGGTCACGATCGTCAGCAACGCGCCGATCCGCATCCCCGCGCACCCGCTGATCGACCGTGTCGTCGTGGGCTCCGCCTTCGACGCCGCCGACGACTGGATCGCCGAACGCGCCGACGCGCGCAGCGTCGTCATCACCGCCGACATCCTGCTCGCCGACCGTTGCCTGAAAGCCGGTGCCGCGGTGCTCGCCCCCACCGGCAAGCCGTTCACCGCCGCCTCGATCGGCCCCGCCATCGCCACCCGCGCGATCATGGCGGACCTGCGCGCCGGCGGCGAGGTCATCGGCGGCCCCGCCCCCTTCGCCAGAACCGACCGCTCCCGCTTCCTCCAGGCCCTCGACACCGCCCTGGCAAGGCTGGGCTGACCCGACCATCCTCCCCAGCTCCGCTGGGGAGGGGGACCATCCGCGCAGCGGATGGTGGAGGGGTTTTGCAGCGCCAAGGCTTCGGCGAAGAAGACACCTTTCCCCCGTCCCAGCTGCGAATGCAGGGGCGGACAGCCACGCGGTTCGGCCTGACCCGTCCTCCCCTCGTTTTCGAGGGGAGGGGGACCAGCGAAGCTGGTGGAGGGGCTTCTTCTTACGAAAGCGGAAAGAAGGCCCCTCCACCATCGCGTTCCGCGATGGTCCCCCTCCCCTGCAAAGGCAGGGGAGGACAGCGGTTCGGCAAGTCCAAAGCAGGTCTGCACCCGTCAACAACTTGGCAACACCACCCCCCTACTCTCCCCCACCATGCGCACGCTCGCCTTCGGCATCGTCCTCGCCTCCCTGCTCGCCGCGCTGGCCGCGCAGCGCCTCACCGCCCCACCACTCCCCACATCCGATTCCCCACCCACAACCGCCGCCCCCCAGCCCACACCCCCCGCCAAGCCCATGCTCACCACCCCCGGCGCCCTGGCGATCGACCGCGCGCCCGACGGCCATTTCTACGCCGACGGCACGGTCAACGGCACCGCCCTGCGCTTCCTCGTCGACACGGGCGCGTCCACCGTCGCGCTGGGCCGCGACGAGGCGCGGCGCCTCGGCCTGTTCGTTGCCGACGGAGACTTCACCGCAACCGCGCTGACCGCCGGCGGCACCGTCAGGGTCGCGCCCGTCACCATCCCCCGCATGACCGTCGGCCCGATCACCGCCACAGACGTCGCCGGCTCGGTCGTCGACACCCCCACGCTGCCGCCGCTGCTGGGCCAGAGCTTCCTGTCCAACCTGCGCGACGTCACGATCCGCGAGAACCGGATGGAGCTGCGCTGAGCCCGAACCCGACGACGAACGCCCCGCCGAGACGACCGCCCCGCGCCTGCGCAGCCCAAGGCAATCCGTTCAGCGGCCCATCGTCCCCGGCGAGTCCACCCCGATCACGATCACCGTGAAAAGCAGCATGCGATTTGCGTCCGTCACCTCGATCCGGAAGTCCTCGCCGTGCCAGACGAGCGTCGGATGATCCTTCATGATCGCGGCGGCGTAGCGCACCGCTTCGATGCGGGCGGCATCGGTTGACGCAAGCTCCACGCCCTCGTTGTCCGGATCGTACACCGCGCCGAACTGGTTGAAATAATATCGCACCGGCTCGCTCCGTCGCCCTGCCGTATCAATCGGCCAGCGCCGCGCCGGTTCCTTGACGCAGCGGGGCGGACGGGCCGGCCGATCGCCGCCACCGGCGTCGACGGCTCGGTGGTCGACACCCCCACTTTGCCGCCGCTGCTCGGCCAAAGCTTCCTGTCCAACCTGCGCGACGTCACGATCCGCGAGGAACGGATGGAGCTGCGCAACCGTCGGCCGTCGTGACGCCCCGCTTCTAAATACCGCCCATCAACTGTGCGATGCCTCCCATCGCAAGCAAGGTCCAGAGCAGGAGGTAGAGGCCCGTCAGCGGCCACACCCCGCCCCCGCGATCGAAGCCTCGATCGAACAGGCGCGCTACTCCGAAAGGAATGGCGATCATCCAGAGCAGGTTCCAACCGGATCGAAAGTTGAGAGCGTTCGTGATCAGGAGAGCGCCCCATAGCAGAACCGTCACGGTCGCCACTTGCGCTAGCGGTCGAAGGAACACGGTCATCGCCGTCGTATAGACTGGTCCAACAGCAACGGCACCGCCTTGCGCTTTCTCGTCGACAAGGGCGCGTCCACCGACGTCGCCGGCTCGGTGGTCGACACCCCAACGCTGCCGCCGCTGCTAGGCCAAAGCTTCGTGCCCAACCTGCGCGACGTCACGATGAGCGAGGATCGGATGGAGCTGCGCTAGATCCTCAAGGGTGGCGAGGGTAAACGCCTCATCTGTCGTCGGCTGACAGGTTCGCCGCCTAAGACGACGCAGGCTATGCGCCACATCGGCGAGCGACGTCTGCTCTGGACTCCTCCCTAAAACGCAGACACCCTGCCTGGATAACCGGAGTCGGGAACACAATGGAATTTAGAGATCAAAAGCTGACGGGTCAGGTGACGCTGGACGGCAACTCCTTCTTTGACTGCCACTTCGAAAAAGCAACCATGGTGTTCGCGGGCGGCACTCCGCCAACCTTAAGCTCCTGCACGTTCAACGATAGCGTCTTCAAGTTCGAGCACGCGGCGTCGAACACGGTTTCGCTTTTGAGGGGAATGTCCGAAAAGGAGTCGGGCTTGCAGGTCATAGTCCGAGCGACTTTCCCCGAACTCTTTGAAGGATAGACCAGGCGTGGCCCGGGAGCCTTCCCGTAATAAGATCAAGGTCTTAGTCTCTGACAAGGGCGTGAAAGTTACTGGCAACACTGCAGGCGTTGACGTCGAAATCCAAATAGCGGGCAACCCGGCAAAAGTGATCGGCAACAAGGTTCGACTGCCTTGGTACCAGAGGCCGATCGGTCTGGTGATGATCGCGTTCGCGGCAGGCTTGGCGGTCGCCGGGGCTGCTTACTTCCTAGGGTGGACTGGCGACGTCGCCGACAAAGGAAAACACAGCAAGGTGACGGTGACCACGCCTGCGATCACGCCGGATCGCGAATAGACTTCAACTTGTCTTCGTTTCGACATTCAAAGAGCGGCTTGTGTGGCATCGGCGACGTGGCTAGCAAACGGCTTAGTGCCGCCTTGCCACGCGCTACCGTCTCCTCATCAAAATAGGTGCCTTACTCCTTGCATCTTATGATCGGCGCCGGATAATCGTTATCTGCTGCTCTTAAAAATAATCTCGCTAAACTGGAGGATGATCATTTCATCGCACGGTATTTGTGCTCGTGTGGCTCGATGCGTTCAATGAAGTAGCGGTCGGATTGCGCAGCGCCGACGCGATTGCCGCCTCTACAACCGCACCGGATGAAGCTTCGACCAGATAGACAGAGTAGAGCGCCTGGAAGTTAGTAAACGTATCCATCGCGTCCCGGATTAGCCGGTAATCGCCAGTTTCACCCTATCCGCCACCAAGTCATACGTCACTAATAAGCTGGCATTTTAGGTTCTGTTGAACAGAGCGCGAAGGCTAAGCGCTGCCTTGGCGAATTCGGCCTTGCCCGCGCCTTCAAGGTCAGCAATCGCTCGGTCGATGATTTGACCTCGCTCGATCTCAGAAATCAAGTTTTTCTGAGCCAGCATTTTGAGCGTGTTGTCGGCCAAGGCGATCGCGCCGACGCCGGTGTCCGACCAATCTATAGTACCCAATTTCCGTCTCCCATTCAGTCAATTTCGCGAGGTTAGCGAGCGCCCCTCTGGAGTCGAGTCAACTCGGCTCCATCATCCGGTCGGCAGATCATAAAGGCCAAAAAAAGGGGGACCGCCTCTCCCGAGACGATCCCCTCCGTGTCGAACGATCGAAAGCCGCCTTAACGCGCCGGCTGCGACGATCCCGACTGGCTCGCACGCCGCCGCGCGCGGTGCGTGTTCAGCGGCCCGCGCGGCTGCTGCGGGGCTTTCCGGCGGCGTTGCGGCGTCGCCGGGCGGTTGGCCTCGCGCGTTTCCTCCGCCACCTGTTCGGGCGTCGACACGCGCGTCGCCTTCACCCGGTTGGCTTCCTGGATGAAGTTGTCGGGCAGCGGCAGCATTTTCAGGTGCGAACCCGTCAGCCGCTCGATGCCCTTCAGGTAGGGCCGCTCGTCCGGCGCGATGAAGCTGATCGCGACCCCCGCCGCGCCCGCGCGCGCCGTACGCCCGATGCGGTGGACATACTGCTCGGGCACCGGCGGCATGTCGAAATTGACGACGTGGCTGACCCCCGTGACATCGATCCCGCGCGCCGCGATGTCGGTCGCGACCAGGATCTTGGCCTTGCCCGACCGGAACTCGGCCAACGAGCGCTCGCGCTGCGGCTGGCTCTTGTTGCCGTGGATCGCGTTGGCCGGAATGCCCGATTGCGACAATAGCTTCACGATGCGGTCCGCGCCATGCTTGGTGCGGCTGAAGATCAGCACGCGCTCCATCTCGCGATCGTTACGCAGCGTCAGCGTCAGCAGCGCCTGCTTCTCCGGCTGGTTGACGAAGATGCCGCGCTGTTCGACCTTTTCGGCCGTGGAGGCGACGGGCGTCACCGCGACCTGCACCGGGTCCTTCAGGAACTTGCCCGCCAGGTCCTTGATCGCCGACGGCATGGTGGCGGAGAAGAACAGGGTCTGGCGCTGACGCGGCAGCAGCCCGACGATGCGGCGCAGCGCGTGGATGAAGCCCAGGTCCATCATCTGGTCGGCCTCGTCCAGCACCAGGATCTCGACCTTGTCGAGGCTCAGCATGCGGTTCTCGATCAGGTCGATCAGCCGGCCCGGCGTTGCCACCAGGATGTCGACGCCGCCGGCCAGCGCGCGCTGCTGCTTGCCGATCGGCACGCCGCCGAACGCGGTGGTGATGTTGATTGGCAGGAAACGGGCGTAGCGCGTCGCGTTGTCGGCGATCTGCGAGGCGAGCTCGCGCGTCGGCGACAGCACCAGCATTCGGCACGACCGCTGCCCGGGACGCTTGTTGGCGCGCGCCAGTATGTCGAGGCTGGGCAGCGTGAACGCCGCCGTCTTGCCGGTGCCCGTCTGGGCGATGCCCAGCAGGTCCTTGCCCTGCAGCACAAGCGGGATCGCCTGCGCCTGGATGGGGGTGGGCGTGTCGTAGTCCGCGGCGGCCAGCGCCTGCAGGATCGGGCCGGACAGGCCCAGGTCGGTGAATTGTGTCATTTGGAACTCGTGCGTTACGCAGCGTCCGCACGCGCCGAATGGGCGCGCGGAAACGCGGCGGTGAAGACCGCCCCGCGTGAAAAGGGAAGTTTGGGTAAGCGAAGGAGGCCGGCTCGCGCTGCGAGCGTCACGCTGCCTCTATGAACTTCGCGTGCTGCCCATGTGGGCGAAGGCGCGCCGAATGTCAATGTTGCGGCTCCGGTTAGCGCAGCCAGCCCTTCCGCTTGATGTACCACAAGGGCAGCAGCGCCGCGGTCAGCGTCAGCATGATGGTGACCGGGAAGCCCCATTTCCAGCCGAGTTCGGGCATATGTTCGAAGTTCATGCCGTAGATGCTGGCAATCAGCGTCGGTGGCAGGAACACCACCGCGATGATGGTGAACACCTTGGCGACCTGGTTCTGCTTGGCGTTGAGGCTCGTCATCACCGACTGTTGGAGGTAGCGGACCTTGTTGTGCTCGAACCCGGCATGTTCCTTGACCGCGCCGATGTCGGAGATCAGCACCGCCAGCTGTTCGCGGAAATCGACGTCCTCGCGGTCGAGCTCGAGCCGGAGGTACCTGGCCGCGCGTTCCAGCAGCAGCTGGCTTTCCTGGATGCGGCTGATCAGCTCCTCCATGCGGTTCAGCGCGTTCAGCGTCTGGCCGACCTCGTTGTTGGTCAGCTCGTAGCCCTCGTCCGTGCCGACGGTGACCGCGTAGATCTCGCTGTTCATCGCCTCCAGCGACGCCGACGCATATTCGATATTCTGGTCGCCGAACGAGTTGATCGCGAGCAGGAGCGCGTACATCGTGCCGTGATTGTCGCGCGGCACGTCCGGGCGGCGCTTCAGGATCGCGGCCGCGCGGTCGAACGGCTTGTACCCGTCCGCGGGCTCCAGCGTCACCAGCGCCGTCTCCCCCAGCCCGAAGATCACGGTGCGCTGCACCACCTCCCGCGGCTCGCCTTCGCTTTCCGCGATGGGGACCAACACCGTTACGGGCAGGTAGACAAAGCTCTCATCCTCCTCAAACCCCAACTCCGCCGGCGGAAACACGCAGTGCAGCTCTGCCGCCGCCGCCGCCAGGCCCACCGTGTCGCCATGCCGCAACCGCCGCCAGTGCGGCAGCTCCAATCCTGGTGCCTCGGCCGCGATGCTCATGCCGCCGGGTCTTGGCGCTGTACCGGCACCGGGGTGGACGCCGCCTGCTGCCGATCGGGCTGCAGGAAGTGGATCGAAAGGATCACCGCGCAAAGCCCTGCGTACAACGTCACCACCGCGTATATGACCTCATGCTCCAGGCTGGCGGACGGATCGCGGTGCTTCTTCATCGGCGCCATTTCTAGGCCGCGGGAACCCTTCTGGCGAGGGGCGCGGGCGCCCAGTCTTGCAGGCCTGCCATTTGCGCGTAAGGCGATGACGTGAACGGCTCATCCGACCCACCGCCCGCCGATCGTCCGTCCAGCGCCGGCACCCCGCCCGCCAACGCCGACGCTTTGGCCGCTATGATCGTTCGTTCCGCGACCGATTTTGCCATCGTCACCTGCGACCCCGCCGGCCTCATTACCAGCTGGAGCCCGGGGGCCGAGGCGGTCATGGGCTGGACCGCCGCCGAGGCGGTCCATCAGCATATCGCGCTGTTCTTCACGCCCGAGGACGTCGTTGCGGGTAGGCCAGAAGCCGAGATGGCCGAGAGCGCCACCACGGGCTCAGCGGCCGACGAACGGTGGCACCTCAAGCGCGACGGTACGCGCTTCTGGGCGAGCGGCGAGCTTCAGCCTTTGCGCGAAAACTGCCGCACCGTCGGCTTCGTCAAGATCCTGCGCGATCGCACCGAACATGTCGCGCTGCAGGAGAAGCTCGCCGCCGCGGAGCAGCAGACCAGCGCAGCCGAGAAGCGTATTACTGCGGACGGCGAACGCCTGCAGGCGATGTTCGCGGCGGCACCGGGCTTCATCGCGGTGCTGCGCGGTCCCGATCACGTCTTCGATTTCGCGAACGCGTCCTATAACCGACTCGTGGGAAACCGGCCGCTGATCGGCCGGTCGGTTCGAGAGGCGCTGCCCGAGGTTCGGGGCCAGGGTTTCTACGCGCTGCTCGACCTGGTGTACGCGAGCGGCAACCGCGCAACCGCCGCGCAGCAGCCCATAATGCTCACGGGCGAAAGCGGCACGCTTGAGCAACGATTCGTCAGTTTTGTCTACGAGCCCATGCGCGATCCCGACGGCGCAGTGACCGGCATCTTCGTGGAAGGTTTCGACAGCACGGACGCGGCTCTCGCCCGCGCCAAGGCGGATCAGGTGTCGGCCGAACAGGCGGCGATCCTGGGCCAGCTCGCCGAAGGCGTGGTCGCCACCGACGAGACCGGGCGGATCACTTTCGTCAACGCCGCCGCCGCGGCGCTGCACGGAGTCGCGCGGTTAGACGTCGGTCCCGAAGATTATAGCGAAGCGTATCAGCTCCTCACGGAAAACGGCGAACCCTATCCGAGTTCCGAACTGCCGCTGGCCCGCGCCGTCGCGCGGGCCGAGATCGTCCGCGACGCGCGCTGGCGCATCCGCCGCCCCGACCGTAGCGAGGTTTTGGCCATCGGCAATGCGCAGCCGGTGGTCGTCGACGGCCGGCAAATCGGCGCCGTGCTGACCGTTCGCGACGATACCGAACGCAGCCTGGGCGAAGAACGGATCCGCCGCAGCGAGGCTGAATTGAAGCTGGTCCTCGATGCGTCCGCGGGCGGATTCTACGCCGTAGATGCGGACGGCGTGGCGAGGATCTGCAACCGCAATTTCCTTCGCTTGCTGGGCTTCGAGCGTGAAGATGAAGTTCTCGGGCGCAGGCTGCACGACGTCATCCACCACTCGCACCCAGACAACACGCCATACCGCGCCGCCGATTGCCCGATCCATCGCGCCGCCGCTGGGGGGCAGCCCGCGCATGTCGCGGACGAGGTCTTCTTCCGCCGCGACGGCACGCCCATCCCGGTTGAATATTGGGCGGAGCCGATCTTCCGCGACGGCAAGCACGCGGGTGCCGTATGCACCTTTATCGAAATCTCAGCTCGCAGGGTCGCGGAGAACGCGCTGCGCGAAGAGACGCGGACGCTTGAAACGCTCAACGAAGTCTTCGCGCAGGTCGCCGGCGAACTCGACCTCGAGCGCGTCGTGCAGTTGGTGACGGACGCGGGCCGGGAGATCACAGGCGCCGAATTCGGAGCGTTCTTCTACAATCGCGTGACCGATCAGGGCGACATGATGCTCTACACGCTGTCCGGCATCGACCGAAGCGCGTTTGAACGGTTCGGCATGCCGCGTGCGACCGCGATTTTCCACCCGACGCTGAGTGGTGAAGGCCTGGTGCGTTCGGACGACATTACAAAGGACTCGCGCTACGGTCTGAGCGCGCCGCACCACGGCATGCCGGAGGGACACGTGCCCGTACGCAGCTACCTGGCCGTGCCCGTGGTGTCACGATCTGGCGACTCGATCGGCGGCCTATTTTACGGCCACGGGGAAGCAGGTCGCTTCGACGCGCGGCACGAGCGGCTGCTGGTCGGCATCGCCGGGCAAGCCGCCACCGCAATCGACAATGCGCGCCTGTTCGAGGCCGCTCAGCGGGAGATCGCACGTCGGCAGAAGGTCGAGGAAAGGCGCGAGTTCCTGCTGCAGCTAGGCGACCGGTTGCGCGTCGCCAGAACCGCGGACGGCGCGAAATTGGCGGCGGCGGAATCGCTCGGGAGCTACCTGGGTGCGGCGCGCGCCGGTTACGGCGAAGTCGACGAGGAAGGCGAGATCGTCCGCGTCAGGCGAGACTGGATTTCGGGTCCGGAGATCGGCAGTCTCGCTGGGGAAGCCCGCATCCTAGACGGCTTCGGCCCTGACATCGTCGCTGAGCTTCGCGCCGGACGGACGCTGGTGGTGGAAGACTGTATGGCCGATTCTCGCGCGGGAGAAGCCTACGCCGAGACCTGGAACAGCATCGGGTGCCGGTCGCTCGTCGTTGTTCCGCTCGTCCGCGACGACCGGCTGCGCGCACTATTCTATCTTCACGAGCCGTTCCCCCGATGCTGGACAGGTGAGGAGGTCGCGCTTGCCGACGAAGTCGCCGCGCGCACCTGGGACGCAGTCGCGCGCGCGCGGGCGGAGGACGCGCTGCGCGCGAGCGAGACGCGCTACAGAACCTTGTTCGAGGCGATCGACGCCGGTTTCTGCATTCTGCAGATGAAGTTCGACGCCCAAGGACACGCCGTTGATTACCGGTTCGACGAGGTCAATCCGGCATTCGGTCGACAGACGGGTTTATTCGACGCGCAGGGTCGCTGGATCCGCGATCTAACACCCGACTTCGAGCAGCACTGGGTCGATCTCTACGGTCGAGTCGCGCGGACGCGCGAGCCGGCCCGTTACGAGAACGCGTCCGAAGCACTGGGACGCTGGTTCGACGTCTACGCCTTTGCGATCGACGGCCCTGACGATGGCCGCGTGGCGGTGCTGTTCAACGACATCTCGGAACGCAAGAAGGCGGAACTCGATTTGACCGAGCTTAACCGCACGCTGGAGGCGCGCGTCGCGCAGACGGTGGCGGAGCGCGACATGATCTGGCGTACGAGCCAGGATTTGTTCCTGGTCTGCGGCTTCGACGGCTTCTACCGCAGCGCGAACCCGGCTTGGCACAGCGTCATGGGGTACGAACTGGAGGATGTCGTCGGAGCCCGTTTCGACGCCTTCGTGAACCCGGACGACGTCCCGTTGGCCACAGAAGCGTTCGAAGGCTTGGTGGCCGGCAAGGTCGTCAAGGGCCTCGATATTCGCATACGAGCCCGCGACGGCAGCGAACGCTGGGTGAGCTGGACATGCGTGCCGCATGGCGACGCCTTCTACGCGGCGGGGCGCGACGTCACGGGCAGGAAGGAGCTGGAGGAGCAGCTACGGCAGTCGCAGAAGATGGAGGCCGTCGGGCAGTTGACCGGGGGCATCGCGCACGACTTCAACAACCTCCTGACGATCGTTTCCGGCAATATCGACATGGCCAAACGCAGCTTGGGCGCCGACGGCAATCCGCGCGCTCTCCGCTCTCTCGGCAACGCTGCCAAGGGTGCGGACCGGGCGGCGGCGCTGACCCAGCGCTTGCTGGCGTTTTCGCGCCGTCAGCCGCTCCAGCCGCGCGAGACGGACGTCAACAAGCTTATCACCGGCATGACCGAACTGCTCGACCGGGCGCTGGGCGAAACCGTTGATCTTCAGGTCGTTACGGGCGCGGGCCTGTGGCGCGTCGAGGTGGACCCCAACCAGCTCGAAAACGCGATCTTGAATTTGGCCGTTAACGCCCGCGACGCGATGCCGACGGGCGGCAAGCTGACGATCGAGACAAACAACGCTGCGATCGACGATGCCTACGCGGCCTCGCAGCGCGAAGTCGTGCCCGGGCAGTACGTGCTGATATCAGTCACCGACACGGGCGAGGGCATGCCGCCGGAGATCGTCGCCAAAGCGTTCGACCCGTTCTTCTCGACCAAGGAAGTTGGCAAGGGGACCGGCCTCGGGCTCAGTCAGGTCTACGGCTACGTCAAGCAGTCCGGCGGTCACGTAAAGATCTATTCGGAAGCCGGCCAAGGCACGACGATCAAGATCTACCTGCCGCGCCTCGTCGCAGCCATCAACGGCGTGGAGGAGGATGCCGCCGAGGCGATCCCGGCAGCCCCTGGAATGGAGTCGATCCTGGTCGTTGAGGACGACGACGACGTTCGCATCTACACGGTCGATAGCCTCCGCGAGCTCGGCTACCGAGTGCTCGAAGCCCACGACGCCGCATCCGCGCTGCGGCTGCTGGAGCGTCAGGATGAGGCGCCTCGGCTTCTACTGACCGACGTGGTGATGCCCGGCATGTCCGGGCGCGAACTGGCCGACACGGCGCGCGCGAAATGGCCCGAGATGCGCGTGCTGTTCACCACCGGTTACGCACGCAACGCCATCGTCCACGGCGGGCGCCTGGACGCGGGCGTCGAGCTCCTGCCCAAGCCGTTTACGTACGAGGCCCTAGCCGCCAAGATCCGCGAAGTTCTTGAAAAGAGCGGCAGCGGACGGGCGATGGTGCTCGACGCGTCGGAGAAGGAACGAAGCGGCATTGCGGCGGCGCTGACGAGATTGGGGTTCGAGGCGGAGCCGGCGGCGGACCTTCGCGAAGCGTTGGGCAAGCTGCGCGCCGCCGCCGGCCGCTTCGACGTCGTCGTGATGAGCGGCGCGATTCCCGTCGAGAACCTCGACGCTGCGATCGCCAAACTGCACGCCGTCCGCAACGACCTGCCTGTCCTTATCATCAGCGCGGGCGGTGCGGAGCGGCTGCCCGCTCGCTACGCGGATCGTCCCTGCGTCGGCGTGGTTTGCACTTCGCGCATGCCCGACGACCTGGAGGATCACCTCACGCGAATTCGGGTGGAGTGCGCGAACGCTTCGTAAATCGTTCGATCGTGCGCGGAGTGTCGGCCCCCGCCAGGGGGAAACGAGGGCCGACTTCCGCGTGCCCGGGGAGTTGTCAGCCCGGGAGCGAAACTGCGTTCGTAACGTGGATGACGCCGTTGGACTGGAACACGTCGGCGTGCGTCACCGTGCTGCTGTTGCCTTTGGCGTCGATGAGGACGAGATTGCGGCCGTTCATGCGCGCGGTCAGCGTGCCGCCGTTCACCGTTCTCAGAGCCGCGGTACCTCCGCCCGCGCGGACGGCCGCCATCAGGTCGGCTGCGCTCATGTTGCCCGACACGACATGGTAGGTCAGGACGGAAGCTAGCGTCGCCTTGTTCTCAGGGCGCAGCAGCGTCGCGACGGTGCCTGCCGGAAGCCGGGCAAAGGCCGCGTTGGTAGGCGCAAAAACAGTGAAGGGCCCCGGACCCGACAGCGTCTCGGCAAGACCTGCTGCCTGCACGGCGGCGACGAGCGTGGTGTGATCGCGCGAGTTCACCGCGTTTTGGACGATATTGCGTGTCGGAAACATCTCGGCGCCCCCGACCATCACGGTTCCGGTTGCCTGGGCCGATTGACCGCCGGACATGCCGGCTTCGCCGTCCATCGACATGCACGCGGACAAACAGATCGCCAGCGCGGAAGCGGCAACGGTGTTGCGAAGCTTGATCATGGAATATCCTCATAGGTGGCTGGCCGCTGCCGGAACGGCGGCGGCTCATCTGAGGATACGGTGGCCGGCGGGGAACGGATGCAGAGGCGAAGGTCTGCGTCGCAGAAATCAGACCGCGCGGAGTGTGCCTGTGGCCACGATCGGCCCCTGTGGAAGCCCGGTGCGTGAGCCGCCTTCATCTTCGGCCGAGATCGCCAGCGTCGAGCCGCCGGTCAGCAAGCGCGCAAGATCGTCGGCCAGCACGATGCGCCTTGCGGAACCCGGCTTTAGCAGCCCCAGGGAGCGAGGATCGCCAGCCGTCGGTACGATCCACAGCTCGTGGCTATGACCCGGCACCGGCGTCAATGCAGCGGGCGTGACGATCAGGCTGTTATCGATGCGGTCGACGCTGATCACCGCCAACGGCGGGACGTCCGCGCCCTCGATCGCCGCGATCAGCACGCGGCGCGGCTCGGTGACGGGCGGCGCTATCGACGGCGCCTCGCCGCCCGTGCGCAGCCCGACAACGAGCAGCAGGGAGGCCGCCAGCGCCGTCGCTGCCACCGCGGACCCGCGCCAAAAGCGGATCGATCGCGTCATCTGAAGCACGTTGTTGCGCGGATCGTGCAGCGCCAATGCTCCTGAAACGCGGCCCCACATCGCGGCGTCCGGCTCGACGGGAGCTACCTCAGCCAGCAAGCCCGCAAGCCACTCGTGCCAAGCTTCGACTGCGGCGGCAAAGGCGGGCTCCGCGGCTTGCCGCGCCCGCGCCTCCCGTAGCGCGTCCCCTTCCAACAGCCGCAGAGCAAGTTCCGCCGCCAGCAGCCCGTCTTCGTCAGGGTCGGTGCGCGGGTCGGTCATTCGCCCAGGCACGTCTTGAGCCGGATCAGTCCGCGACGGACCCAGCTCTTCATCGTTCCCAAAGGTACCGCGCTCGCCTCCGCAAGCTCCGAATAAGTCGAACCGCCGAAGAAGGCGGCGCGAATAACACCAGCCTGCCGCGCCTCCAGCGTTTCAAGGCATTGCATCAGCCGATTGCGCTCCTGAGCCGCCTCGATGCCGGCAACGGCGTCCGGGCGCGTATCAGCGACCTCAGCCGCGGCATCCAGGGTGGTGAACGGGCGCACGCCGCGCGCGCGGAGGCGATCGATCGACCTGTTGCGCGCAATAGTTGCGAGCCACGTCACCGGGCTGGCGCGACTCGCATCGAACGTGCCGGCCCTTTTCCAGACGGTGATGAATATGTCCTGCAACGCGTCTTCGGCCTCCTGCCTGTCGGACAAGATACGCAGGCAAATGCCGAACAGTTTCGCCGAGGTTCGCGCATAGACATCCCGGAGCGCCGCTTCGCTGCCGTCCCCGACGCGGGCGAGCGCGCGGACCAACGCCTGGCGCTCGGCATCGCCGCCCGTGCGATCCACGCCCATGCCCGCTGCTGCCCCCGCCATCACCAGCTTTGCTACAGGCTCGCTGCGGGCCCCACAACCTTGCGGACGCTCGACAAGAGCCGTGTGCCCCGTGCTAAGGGCGCGCCATGCTCGTCCAGGCGTCCTACCTCCGTCCCTCGAACACTGCGCTTGGCTGGGTCGAGACGCGTCCCGGGCACCCCTACTTCTTTCTTGGCGGCATGGCGTGGACGCCGATCGGTCAGAACGACGCCGTATCCTGGCCTGAACTGAACGGCCTGTTTCGGCGTAGAGATATACCTGCCGTGGAAACCCATCTGCGCTGGCTCAAAGCCAGCGGCGTGACCTGCCTCCGCCTGATGCTCGAATATGCGCAGGGGCGACATCGTTACTTCGAGCGCCCGGCCGGGCGCTTCGTACCCAACATGGTACAGCTATGGGACGATCTGTTCGCGCTCTGCGAGCGGATTGGCCTGCGCATTCTGCTAACGCCATTCGACACGTTCTTCACGTGGACGCAATGGCGGCACCACCCGTACAATCGCGCGAACGGGGGTCCATGCGCATCAAGGAAGCAGCTGCTGACCTGCCCGGCGACCCGGGCCGCGATCAAGGCGCGGCTGGAGTTCGCGACCCGGCGCTGGGGCGGCTCCGGCGCGCTGTTCGCGTGGGACCTTTGGAACGAGGCGCACCCGGCGCACGGCGGCGACGACCCTGCGACCATCGGCCGCTTTATCGACGATGTCGGCCCTTGGCTGCGCGACCTGGAGACGCGCGTGCACGGCCGCGCGCATCCGCAAACGGTTTCCATATTCGGGCCTGAGCTGGTTAAGCATCCGCAACTCGCGGAACCGATCTTCCGCCACCCCGCGCTCGATTTCGCCAACACTCATCTTTACGAGACGGGGACGATCGACGACCCCAAGGACACGGTCGCGCCCGCGCTTGCCGCCGGGCGGCTGATGCGGTTGGCGGTACGGGACGCGGCGGACGGGCGCCCGGTGTTCGACAGCGAGCACGGCCCGATCCACGCATTCAAGGATCGCTACCGCACACTGTCCGAGCCGTTCGACGACGAATATCACAGGCACATCCAGTGGGCTCACCTGGCAAGCGGCGGCGCGGGCGGGGGCATGCGATGGCCCAATCGGCACCCGCATCAGTTAACTCCCGGAATGCGGGAGGCCCAGGGCGCTCTGGCGCGCTTCCTACCGCTGATCGAGTGGACGACTTTTCGCCGCGCCAATGTCAGCGAGGAGGTGCGCGTCGATGCTGCAGACGTCGCCGCGTTCGCGTGCGCTGACGCGGATCAAGCGGTTGTCTGGCTACTGCGCACGGACGCGCATGTCCGGGGCGGCACGGCCAGGACGGACCTGCCGCTAATTACCGTCCGGCTTGAAATACCCAGGCTCGGCGCAGGCCGATTCCAAGCGACCTGCTTCGATACCCAAAGCGGGAAACCTTCGCGCCAAGTCACCGTGGAGCACGACGGCAGGAACATGACAGCGCATTTGGAGGTGCAGACGGATGTTGCGCTTGCGGTGCGGCGGCTGAGCTAAACGAAAGGACGACCCCGTTTCCGGAGCCGCCCTTCGCTAGATCGACTAAGTCCGAAGGCTCAGACGCGGTTGTGACGCTCGTCGAGATGGATCGCCGGCTTCTTGGGGCGGAAGAGGAAGCTGAGCAGTCCGAGAAGCCCGAGCAGCCCCCAACGGCCGCCGCCGTCACTCTCATCCGTCGTGGTGGTCGTCGTCGTGGTGACCATGTTCATGTCGTCCATGGGCATCATGCCGTTGTCGGTCGTCATGTTCATGTCGCCAGTGCCCAAGCTCGGGTCAGCGGTGACGTCGACATCGACGGCGTTGTCAACGCTGTTGACGGCTGTGCTGGCGCCGTTTGCGATCGTGTCGCCAGCGGTGCCGGCGGCATTCGCCACCGTATCGGTCGCGTTGCCGAGGGCCTGAGCCGACGTGTCCACCGCGTTCGCCACTTCGTTCTGCGCCAGGGCAGGCGTCGCAACGCCGATGGCGACCGCGGAAAGCAATACTGTCTTGATCTTCATTAGGTCTTCTCCCTGTTAACCCGGGGTCGCCTTGGCAGACCGTCCCCCAAAGCTCCAGCCTCCAACGACAACCGCTTCACCTTGTTCCTAATTCTCGCTCCGGCGCGCTGTCAGGGCGTCTCGCCGACAGTGTCGGCCATCCGCGCCCCGCGCTGCCCCTCGGGCTTAACCGGACCGTCCGTGGTGTCGGCGCGGGTCTGGTGTTCGAGTTCGGCGTTCAATTCGGCGCCGAACAGCAGGATGTAGGCGGACAGGTTGAGCCAAGTGAGCAGCACGATCACCGCGCCCAGCGATCCGTAAGTCGCGTTGTAGCTGCCGAAATTGGAAACATAAAAGCCGAACGCCAGCGTCGCACCCAGGATCAGCAACGTCGCCAGGATCGATCCCGCTGATAGCCACGACCACTGCGCCTTGTCCCGCGCCGGAGCGTAGCGGTACACCGCCGCGATGGCTGCGCTCATCAATGCGGCGGCGAAGACCCACAAGGCGATCGTCACCACCGTGTGTACGAATGGCGCGCTGGTCGGCAGCAGCCGCTCGATCGCGCTCATCGCCGAAATCGCAAGTATCGCGACGATGCCGACCACGACCGCCCCCAGCGTCATCGCCAGTGTCAGCAGCGTCGTCTTGACGAAACCGCGGGTCTCCTCCTCGCCATAGACGATGTTCATAGCGGTCACGACCGCCCCCATGCCCTTGGTGGCGCCGTACAGCGCGATGCCGAGCGCCGCGAGCAGGCCGAGGCCCTTCTTCGAACCGGCGGTCTGCACCACTTGCATCAGCTGTTCGCCGATCAGCTTGGCGGCGTCGGCGGGCATGACGCTGGTCAAGCCTTGCATGTTTGCCACCACCGTCGCCGGATCGGCGACAAGACCATAGACGAGCACCATGGCGCCCAGCAGCGGCACGATCGTCAGGAACGCGTAAAAGGTGACGCCCGCCGCGATCAGGCTGAGATTGTCCTTAGTGGACTCGCGCCACGTACGGATCAGGATATCGCGCCACCCCGAAAAGGGGATCTCCATCGGCGTGGTGGCGCTGCGGCCGCGGTCGTCGGTGGGGGTGGCGGAACTGGTCATGCGGGCGGTAACGCAATCGGACCGGTTCGGGTTCTTATTCGAACTCCAGAATCACCGCATCGACGGCAAGGCTTTCCCCCTGCATGGCGACGACGCGGCTGACGACGCCGGACTTGGGCGCGCGCAGGATATTCTCCATCTTCATCGCTTCGACGACGGCGAGCGGCTGCCCCGCCTCGACCCTGTCGCCGGCACGCACGTGCAATTGGGTCAGGAGACCCGGCATCGGCGACAGCAGGTGGCGGCTGTGATCGGGCGGAGTCTTCTCGATCATGTGCCTGGCCAAATCGGCGATCGAGCGCGGCAGGCTGCGGATGTCGTGACGCGCGCCCCGCGTGGTGAGCGTCCAGCCGCCGCGCGTGCGGACGACGCCGGCGATCAGCTCCTCACCATCGATCACCGCCGCGACGCGGCGCTCGCCGGGCGACCAGTCGAGATCGACCGACACGTCCCGGCCGTCCACGGTGGCGCTTTCGTGCGCCACGGCTACGGCATGTTCGCAATCGTTGATCCGCAGGACCCAGTTCTCGGGCGGCTCCAAGCGGTCGCCGAGCTGCCCATCGACACTGCGCGCGCGGTCGACTTCGTATACTGACATGGTGGCGGCGAGCGCGGCCAATTTGCGCGCCAATTCAGGCGAGGGCGGCGCGCCTTTGAAGCCGTCCGGATATTCTTCGGCGATGAAGCCGGTGGTCAGCGCCCCGGCGCGAAAGCGCGGATGCTGCATCAAGGCGGACAGGAAATCGATATTGTGGCTGATGCCGGCAAGTTCGAAATCGTCCAACGCCGCAATCTGCAGGTCGATCGCCTCCTCGCGGGTGTCGGCATAGGTGATCAGCTTAGCGATCATCGGGTCGTAGAACATCGACACTTCCCCGCCTTCGCGCACGCCATCGTCGACGCGGATGCCGTCAGCGGCTTGAGGCGGGCGATAGCGGACGAGGCGACCCGTCGAAGGCAGGAACCCGCGATACGGATCCTCGGCGTAGACGCGTGTTTCAATTGCCCATCCGTTCAGCCGCACGTCGCCTTGCGTGAAGGCCAGCGGTTCGCCGGCCGCGACGCGGATCATCTGCTCGACCAGATCGAGGCCGGTCACATGCTCGGTCACCGGATGCTCGACCTGCAGCCGGGTGTTCATTTCCAGGAAGTAGAAGCTGCGGTCGCTCCCCGCGATGAACTCGACCGTGCCGGCGCTGGTGTACCCGACTGCGGCGGCCAGCGCGACCGCCTGCTCGCCCATCGCCCGGCGCATCTCCGGCGTGACGAAGGGCGACGGCGCTTCCTCGACAACCTTCTGGTGCCGCCGCTGGACCGAGCACTCGCGCTCGCCGAGGTAGACGATATTGCCGTGCTGGTCGCCGAGCAGCTGGATCTCGATGTGCCTGGGATCGGTAACGAACTTCTCGATGAACACACGGTCGTCGCCGAAGCTGGCTAAGCCCTCGCGCTTGGTCGCCTCGAACCCTTCGCGCACGTCGGTCTCAGAGAACGCGAGCCGCATCCCCTTACCGCCACCGCCCGCCGACGCCTTCATCATCACCGGGTAACCGATACCGGTCGCGATCTCGACAGCGTGCTCGGTGTCGCGGATTTCGCCGATGAATCCCGGCACCACCGACACGCCCGCAGCCTGCGCCAGCTTCTTGGACTCGATCTTGTCCCCCATCGCCGCGATCGCGCCCGGCGGCGGGCCGATGAACGCGATGCCCTCGTCCGCCAGCGCCCGCGCGAAACTCTCGCGCTCGGACAGGAAGCCGTAGCCCGGATGAACGGCTTGCGCGCCCGTCTCCTTGCACGCGAGGATGATCTTCTCGGCGACGAGATAGCTCTCGGAAGCCGCCGCCGGCCCGATCCGCACGCTTTCGTCAGCCATGGCGACATGCGGCGCCCGCGCGTCGGCGTCCGAGTAGACCGCAACGGTGGCGATCCCCATGCGGCGCGCGGTGCGGATTACCCGGCAGGCGATCTCGCCGCGATTGGCGATCAGGATCTTGGAGAACATCAGCGCTTCCGCAGGAGGAGGTATGCCGCAATGGCAATTAATTGAACGGCGATGCCGGCGATGCCGCGCCCCCGAATGAACTCAAGTTCGTAGTTCATGAGGGCTATGCAGACTTCGCGCTCATCGTACTTACAGTAGAACATCATCATCTTCTGATAATCGAAGAAAAGCCAAGCTCACCAGCCAAACGAAAAGATAAAAAGTAGACTAATTGGCAAACGGCCTTTCACTCCGCCGCCGCCCGCATCGGCTCCGCGGCTTCCATCGGCACCAATCCCAGCTTCGCGAACAAAGCCGCGTCGGCGCTTCCGCCGGCATTACCGGTCGTCAGCAGCTTGTCGCCCGTGAAGATCGAGTTCGCGCCGGCGAGGAAGCAGAGCGCCTGCGTTTCGTCGCCCATGCTCTCGCGACCGGCCGAGAGGCGCACCATCGATCGCGGCATGGTCACGCGCGCGACCGCGACGGTGCGGACGAATTCGATGGCATCGATTTTGGCGAGCGGCGTGTCGGCGAGCATGTCGCCGAGCGGCGTGCCGCGCACGGGGACGAGCGCGTTGACGGGGACGCTTTCCGGGTGGCGCGGGAGCGTCGCCAGGGCGTGGAGGAAGCCGACGCGATCTTCACGAACTTCGCCCATACCAACGATGCCGCCGCAGCAGACGGCCATGCCGGCGCGGCGGACCTCGGCCAGCGTGTCCAGCCGGTCCTGAAAGGTGCGGGTGGTGATTACGGTTCCGTAATGTTCGGGCGAGGTGTCGATGTTGTGGTTGTAGTAGTCGAGCCCGGCGGCGGCGAGGCGGTCGGCCTGTGCGGGCGTCAGCATGCCCAGCGTCATGCAGGTCTCAAGCCCCATCGCCTTTACGCCCGCGACCATGTCGACGACCGCGTCCATGTCGCGGTCCTTGGGGTTGCGCCAGGCGGCGCCCATGCAGAAGCGCTGCGAGCCCGCGGCCTTGGCCTCGGCGGCGGCGGCGAGCACCGCGCCCGTGTCCATCAGCTTTTCGGCCTTGAGCCCGCTGTCGGCGAAGGCGGACTGCGAGCAATAGCCGCAATCTTCCGGACAACCGCCGGTCTTGATCGATAGCAACGTGCAGAGTTGGACTTCGCCGGCGGCGTGATGCGCGCGGTGGACGGACTGCGCGCGCCAGAGCAGGTCGTGGAACGGGAGATCGAACAGCGCCGCGATCTCGCCGCGCGTCCAGTCGGTTCGCACCTCGGCCTCGTCCGGCATCAGCGACTTGATCGTATCCAGCAAACTCATCGCGCCCCGCATCCCCTGTCCAGCGCATCCGCATAGCCCGCAAGCGCGTCCGCGTAAAAGGGGGCCGCGCGGCGTTCGCCCTCGCCCGCCCCGACGCCGTTCGCGGCGTCGGCGACATGGCGCACGGTGCGGGGGCTCAGCCGGTCGAGCCGCTCGGCCGCGACGCCGATTGTGAACAGCAGCGCGCCCGTCCGCGGCAGGCGGCGGAGCGTCTGGCGTTCGCTGCGCACCCAGAGCCGCTCTCCCGCGTTCGCGGCGTCGACACTGGCGAAGCGGTCCGCCGGGTCGTCGCGGGGCAGATAACGCCACGCGCCGGTCGGCACGACGAACCAGTTGGAGCGGCCGAAGATCGGACCGGGCGCCAGCGTGCGGACGAAATGCTCGACGCCCGCGTTCAGCTGTTCGACATAGCCGTGGATGGGGGCGTGAATCGCGAGCAGCGAACGGCCCATCTTGTCCGCGAGCCGCCAATCCGTCGGGAAGGCGACCGCGGCGGCGGTCAGGCGGTGCTCGCCCCCCTCGCCCACCGGCTGGAGAATGCAAAGGTCCTCCCACGTCGCGTGCGCCGCCTCCGCCAGCCCCGCTTCGACCGGCAGGCACGCGCCGACCATGGCCGCGACTTCCCGTCCCGCGTCCTCCGCCCCGGGCAGAATATGGATGGCGTCCGGGTGGCGGGCGAACGCGTCGGCGCGCGCCTGCCGGTCGAATTCGGGCTGCAGCCAGTCGCTTTCGGCGAGGCGACGCAGCCCCATGCGCAGCGCGCCGCCGCCCCGGCTGACCGGCGCCAGCGCATCGACCGAGAAGCCGAGCGTCATGCGCGCGCCGCCGGCTGCACGATCAAGCGAGCGTGTCGAGCCCGGCGAGAAAGGCGCCGACGCCCGCGCCGAACGCGCCGGTGGTGAGCAATCGTCCCCACCGCGCGATGAACTTGGGGCGCGGCGTATCGCGATGCGCCCATTCGACCAACTCGTTCTGCGCCAGGATCGCCGTCGCCCCGGCGAGTGCCATCAGCGCCATCGCCAAATAGGTGCTTCGGTCGGACGCGATCTCGGCCAGCACCGATTCCGACAAGGTCAGCATGCCGCCGAGCGTCAGCACGGACAACGAGCTCATATGCTTGAAGAAGTCGTAGGCGAGCAGGTGAGGATTGGGCTTGGCGGCGCCGAGTTCGGGCTGGACGATCTCGTCGGTCACCGGCGCTACTCCACGGCCTCGTTCAGCGTTTCCGCAACTGGCGGCATGTTGTGCCCCAGCAGCCGAAGAACCTCGCCCGCGGCCTCGACCAGGTTGGTTCCGGGGCCGAAGATCGCGGCGACGCCGGCCTCGCGGAGCATGTCGTAGTCCTGCGCCGGGATGACGCCGCCGGCGACGACACGGATGTCGGCGCGGCCCATTTCGCGTAAAGTTTGAAGAAGTTCGGGGATCAATGTCTTGTGCCCGGCCGCCAGCGACGAGGCGCCGACGACGTCGACGTCGCGTTCGACCGCAAGTTCGGCGCTTTCGCGCGGCGTCTGGAACAGCGGGCCGGGGATGACGTCGAAACCCAGGTCCGCGAAGGCGGAGGAGACGAGGTTGGCGCCGCGGTCGTGGCCGTCCTGCCCCATCTTGGCGACCAGCATGCGGGGCTTGCGGCCCAGGCGCCGGCTGACGGCGGCGACGCCTTCCTTGTTCTGCGCCCACGCCGCGTCGAATTCGAACGCGCTGCCGTAAATGCCGCTGACCGGTTCGGGCGTGGTGCCGTAGCGGCCGAACACGTCCTCCAACGCCTGGCTGATCTCGCCCAGCGTGGCGCGGGCGCGGGCGGCTTCCACTGCCCTGGCCAGCAAGTTTACCTCCATTCCTCGTTCGTCCCGAGTGGAAACGAGGGGCGCAGGTTCGGCAGGCTGGGAGCGCCCCTCGTTTTCACTCGGGACGAACGGGGGGACCGCTCGCGCGGCTTCGCGCAGCGCATTCAAAGCCGCCGTGCACGCCGCCTCGTCCCTGCCCGCCCGGTTCTTTTCCAGCCGCGCGATCTGGCCTTCGCGGACGCGGGCGTTGTCGATGGCGAGGATGTCGAGTTCGTCCTCGGTTTCCAGCCGGTACTTGTTGACGCCGACCACCGTGTCCTCACCTCGGTCGACGCGGGCGGCTCGGGCGGCGCTGGCCTCCTCGATCATCGCCTTGGGCCAGCCGGCGGCGACCGCCTTGGTCATGCCGCCCTCGGTCTCGACGCGCTGGATGATCGCCCATGCGGCGTCGGCGATCTGCTTGGTCAGCGCCTCGACGTAAAAGGAGCCGCCTAACGGATCGACGACGTTGGTGATGCCCGTCTCTTCTGCCAAAATCAGCTGCGTGTTGCGCGCGATGCGGGCGGAAAAGTCGGTGGGAAGCGCGATGGCCTCGTCGAAGCTGTTGGTGTGGAGCGACTGCGTCCCCCCGAACGCCGCCGCCATCGCCTCGTACGCGGTGCGGACGATGTTGTTGTACGGGTCCTGTTCGGTCAGCGACACGCCCGACGTCTGGCAATGCGTGCGGAGCATCTTGGAGCGCTCGTCCTTCGCGCCGAGATCGGTCATGATCCGGTACCAGAGCGTGCGCGCGGCGCGCAGCTTGGCGACTTCCATGAAGAAGTTCATGCCGATCGCGAAGAAGAAGGACAGCCTTCCCGCGAATGCGTCCACCGCCAGGCCGCGCGCGGCGGCGGTGCGGACATATTCCGCGCCGTCGGCGAGCGTGAAGGCCAGTTCCTGCACCTGCGTCGCGCCGGCTTCCTGCATGTGGTAGCCGCTGATCGAGATCGAGTTGAACTTGGGCATGTTCGCCGAGGTGTAGGCGATGATGTCCGCGACGATCCGCATCGAAGGCTCGGGCGGGTAGATATACGTGTTGCGGACCATGAACTCCTTGAGGATGTCGTTCTGGATCGTCCCCTCGAGCTTGGCCTGAGGCACGCCGCTTTCTTCGGCGGCGACGATGAAGAAGGCGAGCACGGGCAGCACCGCGCCGTTCATGGTCATCGACACGGACATCTGATCCAGGGGTATCTGGTCGAAGAGGATCTTCATGTCCTCCAGCGTGTCGATCGCCACCCCGGCCTTGCCGACATCGCCCGCGACGCGGGGGTGGTCGCTGTCGTAGCCCCGGTGCGTGGCGAGGTCGAAGGCGACGGACAACCCCTTCTGCCCGGCGGCGAGGTTGCGGCGGTAGAAGGCGTTGCTCTCCTCCGCGGTCGAGAAGCCGGCATATTGCCGGATCGTCCACGGGCGGCCCGCGTACATCGACGCGCGCACGCCACGGGTGAAGGGCGCGAAGCCGGGGAGGCCCGGGTCGGGCGCGTCCGCGGCGGTGTAGAGGGGTTTGACCGGGATACCCTCCGGCGTATCCCAGCCGAGCGTCCGGCCGCGCACTTCCCTGGCGGCGAGCGCCTCCCAGTCGGGAAAGCTCGGCTGCGGCGGGTGCGGGGGTTCGGCCATGTCGCCCGGGCGAACGGAGCCGGAGTCCTCGCCGGTGTTGAGTTCGATGGGGGGCAAGTGATTCACGAGACGGCCTTTCCTCGTTCGTCCCGAGTGAAAACGAGGGGCGTCCGTGCGGCGTTGGCGCCCCTCGTTTTCACTCGGGACGAACGGGTGGACAGATCAATGCGCGTCAACGGGCGTCTCCATCAGCTCCACCAGCACGCCGCCCATGTCCTTGGGGTGGAAGAACTGCACCAAAGTCCCATGCGCCCCGATACGCGGCTCGCCAAGGACACGGGCGCCCTTTCCCACCATCTCCGCCCGCGCGGCGGCGATGTCGGAAACTTCGAAGCAGAGGTGATGCTGCCCGCCCGCCAGGTTCTTGGCAACGAAGCCGTGAATGGGAGATTCCTCCCCCAGCGGTTCGATCAGCTCGATCTGCGTGTTGGGCAGATCGACGAAGCACACCCGCACGCCCTGCGCGGGCAGGTCGAACGGCTCGCCGATGCGGGTGGCGCCGAGCAGGTCGCGGTAGAGCGCGATGCTGCGCTCGATCGAAGGCGTCGCGACGCCGACATGGTTGAGGCGGCCGATGGTCATTGCACGGTCGCGTTTAGCGCGCCGCCGGTGAGAAGGTCGAGCCCGATCCAGCCCATGCCGAGCATGGCGAAGACGTAGAGCACGATCAGCGTGGCGAATGCGCGCGGCCGTTCGGCGTGGAGGAGGTAGCCGCGCCCGACCGGCAGCCGCCGCGAGGCGAGCCCGCGCCGCAGCGTCCAGGCAATCCAGGGCACCACCCCGAGGCTGATCAGGCCAACCAGGAGCTCATCGGGGGAAGGCGTCGCGACGCTGACATCGTTGAGGCTGTGAATGGTCAACTGTGCTGCCAGTCGCGTGACTGGATCGCACTGACGGTATAAACTACACCTAACACAACGATTGTTGTCCAGAATATTTTCTTGCCGTCACCTCGCTCTACGATGTCCATAAAGTCCCTCATAGAAGGCCAACTCTTCTTTGCGTGATCAGTCATAGTAGCTCCTTTGCTTGTGGAACCACTCTAACTGACTGAGTTCATCGAGTGCAATTTCTTTTAGACACCTCAAAGCGGAATATTGTCGTGCTTCTTCCACGGGTTCTCCAGTTGCTTGTCCCGCAGCTTCCTTAAGCCCAGCGCCACTCGCCGCCGCGTCGAGTGCGGCATGATGACCTCGTCGATGAACCCCTTGCTCGCCGCGACGAACGGGTTGGCGAAGCGGGCCTCGTACTCGGCGGTGCGCTCGGCGATCTCCTCGGGCGTTTTGCCCCGGAAGATGATCTCCACCGCGCCCTTGGCGCCCATCACCGCGATCTCGGCGCTTGGCCAGGCGTAGTTGAGATCGCCGCGCAGGTGCTTGGACGCCATCACGTCGTACGCGCCGCCATAGGCCTTGCGCGTGATCACGGTGATCTTGGGGACGGTGGCCTCGGCATAGGCGAAGAGCAGCTTCGCCCCGTGCTTGATGATGCCCGAATGCTCCTGCGCGACGCCGGGGAGGAAGCCGGGGACGTCGACGAAGGTGACGATCGGGATGTCGAACGCGTCGCAGAAGCGGACGAACCTGGCGGCTTTCTTGGACGAGTTGATGTCGAGCACGCCGGCTAGCACCATCGGCTGGTTGGCGACGAAGCCGACGGTGCGCCCTTCGATGCGGCCAAAGCCGATGATGATGTTGGCGGCGTGCGTCGGCTGCACTTCGAAGAAGTCGCCTTCATCGACCGTCTTGGCGATCAGCTCGTGCATGTCGTAGGGCTGGTTGGAGCTGTCGGGGACCAAGGTGTCGAGGCTGTCCTCGACGCGGTCCCACGGGTCGTTGGTCGGGCGGATCGGGCCTTCGTGGCGGTTGGAGAGCGGCAGGAAGTCGAAGAAGTCGCGCGCGGCGAGCAGCGCTTCGATGTCGTTCTCGAACGCGACGTCGGCGACGCCCGACTTGGTGGTGTGGGTGACGGCGCCGCCCAGTTCCTCCTGCGTCACGACCTCGTTGGTGACGGTCTTCACGACCTCCGGGCCAGTGACGAACATGTAGCTCGAATCCTTCACCATGAAGATGAAGTCGGTCATCGCCGGGGAGTAGACCGCGCCGCCCGCGCAGGGGCCCATGATGAGGCTCAACTGCGGCACGACGCCGGAGGCGAGCACGTTGCGCTGGAACACCTCGGCATAGCCGCCCAGGCTGGCGACGCCTTCCTGGATGCGGGCGCCGCCGCTGTCGTTCAATCCGATGACGGGGGCGCCGACCTTTAGCGCCATGTCCATGACCTTGCAGATCTTCTGCGCGTGGCGTTCGGACAGGGAGCCGCCGAAGACGGTGAAGTCCTGCGCGAAGAGGAACACGAGGCGGCCGTTGATGGTGCCGGAGCCGGTGAGGACGCCGTCACCGTAGAATTTCTGGTCGGCCATGCCGAAGTCGACGGCATTATGTTCGACGAAGGTGTCGAGTTCTTCGAACGAGCCTTCATCGAGCAGGACCTCGACGCGTTCGCGGGCGGTGAGACGGCCCTTGGCGTGCTGCGCGGCGATGCGCTTCTCGCCGCCGCCGAGCCTGGCCAGCGCGCGGCGTTTTTCGAGTTCTTCGATCATGGTGGTCATGGGAGCGGGTAAAGACGGCGGCGCCCGGTTCGTCAACAACGCGCTAGCGGCCGTGGAACACCGGCTTCTGCTTGGCCAGGAACGCCATCACGCCGGTGCGGAAATCCTCCGTCTCGCCCGCTTCGCGCTGGGCGATGCGTTCGGCCTTCAGCGCATCGGAGAAGCTTGCCGCTTCCGTGTCGCGGGCGAGGCGGCGGATGAGGGCGAGCGCGCGCGTGGGCATGGCGGCGAGCCGGTGGGCGAGGTCGCGCGCCTCCTCCATCAGCACGGCGTCCTCGACGACGCGGTTGACGAGGCCCCAGGAGAAGGCGGTTTGCGCGGGGATGCGTTCGCCGAGCATCATCATCTCCATTGCGCGGGCGCGGCCGACGAAGCGGGGGAGCAGCCAGTTGGCACCGGCGTCGGGGACGAGGCCGATGTTGATGAAGGCCTGTAGGAAATAGGCGGAGCGGCCGGCCAGGATGAGGTCGCCGGCGAGCGCCAGGCTGCACCCCGCGCCTGCCGCGACGCCGTTGACGGCGGTGACCACCGGGATGGGCAGCGCGGCCAGCGTTTCCATCAGCGGGTTGAAATGCGCCTCCAGCGCGGCGCCGACGTCGGCGGGGAGCCCGCTGCCGGCGAGGTCCGCGCCGCTGGAAAAGGCGCGGCCCGCGCCGGTGATCAACAGGCAGCGCGCGCCCTCGCCGGGCAGCGCCAGCGCGGCGTCGCGCAGGGCGTCGACCAACTCGGCATTGAGCGCGTTGAGCGAGGCGGGCCGCGTCATGGTGAGAACCGCGACCGCGCCGTCGCGCGCGATGTCGAGCACGCTTATTGGATCAGCCCCTCGGCACGCATCGCGGCCTGCGCCGCGGGGCGCGCGGCCACCCGATCCTGAAAGGCGATCAGCGTCGGCCAGCGCGACAGGCCGATGCCGTGCATGCGGGTCCAGCTGAGCATCACGAAGAAATAGGCGTCGGCGGGGCTGAAATTGTCGCCGGTGAGGTACGGCTTGTCGCCCAGCCGCCCGGCCACGAAGTCGAACTTCTTGCCCACCAGTTCGCGCGCGGCCTGCTTGGCCTCGTCGCTCGAGGCGGGGTTCCACAAGGCGCCGTAGCTCTTGTGAACCTCGCTGCCGATGTAGCTCAGCCATTCGAGCACGCGGTAGCGCGCGGTGCCGCTCGCCGGGATCAGTCCGGACGCGGGCGCCTGGTCGGCGATGTACTGCATGACGACGGCGTTCTCGGTCAGAACCTCGCCGCCGTCGAGCCCGAGCGCGGGCACGGCGCCCTTGGGGTTGATCGCGAGGTAGTCGCTGCCGTCGGGCAGCGTCTTCGCGCGAATGTCGGTCTTGACCGGTTCGAAGTCCAAGCCGGCCTCGCGCAGCACGATGTGCGGGGCCAGGCTGCAGGCGCCGGGGGCGTAGTAGAGCTTCATGGGTGTTCGCTCCTAGGTTGGATCGCCTGCTTGTAAGCGCACGCCCGCCGCATTCCCAGCCCAGGTCTCCGCCGCGCGGGCGAAGGCGATGTCCTTGTCCGTGACGCCGCCGGCGTCGTGCGTGGTCAGCAGGATGTCGATGCGGTTCCAGACGTTGCGCCAATCGGGGTGGTGGTCGGCGCGTTCGGCGTAGAGCGCGGCGCGCGTCATGAAGGCAAAGGCGGCGGGGAAGTCGGGAAAGGTGAAGGTCGCCGCGATCCCGTTCCGGGCCGCGTCGAAGCGCCAGCGGGGGAGATCGGCGAGCGCCGAGGCCATATCGTCGACGGTCATCCGCTGTTCCTGAGCGCGGTGGCGATGGCGTTGATCGACAGGTGGATGCCCTCCACGACGCGCGGGTCGGTCTCGCCGCCGCGATAGCGCTTGAGCAGTTCGACCTGGAGCAGGTTGAGCGGCTCGATATAGGGCAGGCGCAGCCGAACGGAGGCATGGAGCGCGGCGTTGCGCTGCAGCAGATGCGTCTGGTCGGTGACGGCAAGCAGGCCGTCATGCGCCAGGCCCCAGCCGGTGCGGATGCGGTCGAACGTAGCGCGCGCGAACGCCTGGTCGGAGACCAGCGGAAGGTAGCGTTCGGCGACGGCGAGGTCGGATTTGGCGAGCACCATTTCGAGATTGCCGAGCGTCGCACGGAAGAACGGCCAAGCCTCCGCCATCTCAGCGAGCAACGCCTTGTCGGGGAAGGCGTCCAGCGCCTGCCCGACGCCGTACCAGCCGGGCAGCATGACGCGCGCCTGCGCCCAGGAAAAGACCCACGGGATGGCGCGCAGATCCTCGATGCGGTCGGACTTGGTGCGGGACGCGGGACGCGAGCCGATCTTGAGTTCGGCGATCTCGGCGATCGGCGTCATCTGCCGGAAAAAGGTGCGGAAGCCTTCGGTTTCGTAAACTAGCGCGCGGAAGGCCCCGAACGCCGTGCCGGACAGCCTGTCCATCGCCGCGCCGAAGCGGGCGGCGTCCGCATCGCTGAGCGCCGGCGGCTGCAGCGAGGCGAGCAGGGTCGCGGCCGTCATCGCCTCCAGGTTCGCCATCGCGTTCTCGCGCGTGCCGTACTTGGCGGCGATCACCTCGCCCTGTTCGGTGATGCGGATGCGGCCGTTGACGGTGCCGGGCGGCTGCGCGCGGATGGCCGCGAAGGCGGAGCCCCCGCCCCGCCCGACCGCGCCGCCGCGGCCGTGGAACAGCTGCATCGTGGCGCCGGCGTCGGCGAAGACGGGGGCCAGCGCGCGGCTCGCCTGATGCAGGCTCCACACGGAGGTGAGATAGCCGCCGTCCTTGTTGCTGTCCGAATAGCCGACCATCACTTCCTGATGGCCGCGAGGCCTGAGCAGCGCCTGCGCCTCGGGCAGCGCGAACCAGGCGGTCATGATGCCGGGCGCGGCCTCCAGATCGCCGATGGTCTCGAACAGGGGCGCGACCATGATCGGCGACGGCGGCGTCACGTCGGGGCGGTAAAACCCGGCTTCCTTGAGCAGAACGTAGACCTCCAGCATGTCGGACACGCTTTCCGCCTTGGAGATCAGATAGGTGGTGATCGCCTGCGGGCCGTATCGGGCGAGCGCCGCGGCGGCGGCGTGGACGATCGCCAGTTCGGACGCGGTTTCGTCCGAATAGGCGGCGTACGGGCTGCCGAGCAGGCGCGGGCCGGCGAGTTCCGCGCGCAGCAGCGCCACGCGCGCCGCCTCGTCGAGCGCCAGATAGTCGGGCGCGACGCCCGCGACCTTCAGCAGTTCGGCGACCGTGCGTTCGTGGACGGCGGCATTCTGCCGCAGGTCCAGCGTCGCCAGGTGGAAGCCGAACGTGTCGATGGCGCAAAGCAGCCGGTCGACGGCGCTGCCCGAGGCGGCCGAGCCCGACGCGCCGCGTAAGGAAGCGTCGATCGCGGCGATGTCGGCGCGCAGCGCGGCGGGATCGGCATAAGGCTGCGCGGACAGCGTCGCCGGCCGCGGCGGCGCGTGGCCGACGAGTTGAACAAAGGTGGCGGCGAGGCGCGCGTAGATCCCGGTCAGCGCGCGGCGGTACGGTTCGTCCTTGCGCGCCTCGCCCGTGTCGCCGCTGACGTCGGCGAGCGCCGCGACTTGCGGAGTGATGTCGGCGAGTTCGGTGGAGATCGACAGCTGCGCGCCCAGCGCGTGCACCTCGTTCAGATAGAAACCGAGCACGGCTTCGGACTGCCGCGCGAGCGCGTAGCGCAGCGTGTCGGCGCCGACGAACGGGTTGCCGTCGCGGTCGCCGCCGATCCAGTTGCCCAGCCGCAGGAAGCTCGGCACGTCGCCGCCCAGCACGCGTTCCCAGCGCGCGTGCAGCGCGGGAAGCACGGGCAGGAACACCTCGCGCATGTACGTCAGCGCGGTCTCGATCTCGTCCTGAACGACCAGGCGCGTGCGGCGCAGCGGGCGCGTCTGCCAGAGCAAGGCGATCTCGCGGCGGATCGCGTCTTCGACGATCTCGCCGTCGTCCGTCTCCGTGCGGCCGGCGTCGCGCAGCGTCATCAGCGCGGCGATGGCGTTGCGGCGGTCCAGAATGCTCTTGCGGCGCACCTCGGTCGGATGCGCGGTCAGCACGGGCACGACATGCGCGCGGGCCGCCAGCGCGCGCACGGCGGCGCCGTCGATGCCCTGCCCCTCCAGTATCGCGACGGCGTGCTTGACGCAGGCGTCGGGTTCCACCGCCACCCCGCCGCGATCCTCGGCAAGGTTGGCGAGCAGCGAGAACAGCATGAAGCCGCGCAGGAAAGCGAGCGTGTCGTCGAGGCTGAGCGCGTCGAGATTGGCGCCGGCCTCGACGTTGGCGACGCCGCGATGCCGGTCGACCGACGCGCTGCGGATCGCCTCGATACGATCGAACAACCGGTCGCCGCCGTGATCGCGGATAACCTCGCCGAGCAGCCCGCCGAGGAACTGGATGTCGGGGTTCTGGTGGATCGGTGGGGAGGTCATGGGGGCGTGGTGCACGCCGGCGGTGGCGAAATCAACGCGTGGCCGTGACGAAGCTGCACGGTGAAATGGTGTGAAACGCAGAGCGGAGCCAAACCCGTCCGGGAGGACGCCATACCCGGATCGGAACCGGCGCCGCTCGCGCAGCTCGTAAACTGGCAAAAAGCAGGCGACCTTAACGTCCGCTATAGGTGGCGAGCGGACGTACGTCAGGGGATAGTACAGGACCCAATGATCCCATCCAGAGCACCCATCCCGTGGCTGTTCCCAGCATTACAGCTGGAACCGACAGCCACCTGTGCGGAAGTTTGATGATCAGCCAGATCACCACAACCAGCAGCGTCGCGGAGGTAAGGCCAAGCAACAGTTCCCCCGACCAACCCAATGCGTCCGCCGCCTTTTGTTCATCGAAAGCCGCGAGCGCCAGGCGATGACTTTGAAGCCGAACATAGATGTTCGCCAGGCCAATGGGACCGCGACCGCGAACCTCGATGCCGCTGCGACAGTCAATGCGAACGGCCATGATGAATGCGGACAACGTCGTTGCGCCATTATGCCGAGGAGCGTGACTACCGCTGTGACCGCTGGCCCGGCGAGCCCGACCGCCCCAAGCTCTCACTGCTTCTGTTGGCTGACGTCGCCCGGACTGACTGCATTGAGATGTAGCTCAGGGTTCGGAAAGCTCAACGCCAAGGCCGCGGTCAAGTGGCCTAGCTCTTCTTGGACCGCAATGTAGGCGGGGGCCGCTTTACCAAGGCTCGAACGGCGTCACGTATCACCTGCCCTTGCAACAAAGCTCCGGCCACGTCGCGGACCTCGCCTTGTAACCGGCTGCTGAAATTCTCCTAAAAATGTCGGCCTGATCAGCGCTGGTTGTCACCTTTACGGCGCGGGAGGGTGGATCGGCCGTAACTACCGCCGTGGAGTCTAACGAGTGGATGGCTTGTACCACCGCGCAGGCGCCGCAGGTCATTTCCTGGATGTCGAGCGGCTGTGGACCTCGGCAGCGTAATAAAGGATACGGTTCGGATCGGGCGGAGCACGCAACTCGCACGCGTTTCTTTGCGCGTGCGACCGTGGCATTTTCATGATTAAATGCTAGTGAGGGGGTATGAACGCGGAACCGGGGCGGCTGCTTTTTCGGAAGGAGGTGCTGGAGCGTCGCGCCGACCGGCTACACGGGGACGTGAGCCTGGCCGTTCCGATATCCTGGCAGATCATCGGCTATCTGTTGCTCGCCGCCTTGGCGACCGCGCTCGTCTTTCTTGCTACCGCGTCCTATTCGCGCGCGGAGTCCGTTGCAGGGGCCGTCGTGCTCGACAAGGGCGTGGCGTCCATCGTTGCGTCCCGCCCGGGCGTGGTCGCCGCCCTCGAAGTCCGCGAAGGCGAGCGCGTCGTGTCAGGCGATCCGCTAGTCAGCATCCGCTCGGAAGAGGACATGGCGCGAGGCGCGACAGCGCCACGCCGCATGATCGAGGCCCTCGAACAGCAGGATCGGCGCCTCGCTGCGCAAACCTCGCTGGTGATGAGCGCGGCAGGCGCCGAACAGTCGCGGCTTCTTGCGCGGATCGCCGGCATTGCGGGGGAAGTCGCCAGTCTCGACAACCAGATCGCCGACCAGCGGCTCCTCGTTTCCGTAGCGGGGAACGAGTTCGCCGAGGTGCAAGGCATTGCGGACAAAGGCTTTATCAGCCGCCGGGATTTGGAGGGGCGCGAAGCAGCCCTCCTAGTCCGCCGCCAGCAGCTCTCGCAGCTTGAACAAGCCCGGGTGGGGAAGACCGCTGAACTGGCCGAAGCCCGTCGGGCGATCGCGCAAACCGGGGCCAGCGCCCAGGCCCAGGCGGCAGGCGTGCAATCAAGCCGCGCGGGGCTCGCCCAGCAGGTCGCGCAAGCCGAGGCCGCCCAGGGTTACAGCTTGACCTCCCCGGTCGCGGGCACCGTAACCGCGCTGACGGCACGCCCAGGCCAGCCTGCGGTGCCGGGCCAGCCGCTCATGGTGGTAGCGCCGGAAGGCGGCCGGGCGAGGGTCGAACTCTTCGTCCCGACCAGCGCCGCCGGTTTCCTCGCGCCTGGCCAGGAGGTTCGGCTAGCGGTCGACGCGTTCCCCTACCAGCGGTTCGGCACGGTGAAGGCCCGCATCGCGGAGGTGTCCGGCACTGCCATTCCCAAGTCCTTGCCCGATGGGAGAACCGCGCCCGTCTTCCTCGTAACGGCCGATCTGGCGCAACCCTGGGTGGTCGCGTTCGGCCGTCGGCAGCCGCTCATCCCCGGTATGACCCTGACCGCGCGCATAGTTACGGACGAGCGCAGCCTCCTGGAGTGGCTCTTCGAACCCCTGTTCGCAGTGCAACGACGATGAACGCGCAGCTCGATCTTGGCCTTACGCGCCGCAGAAGCGTCCGCCACATCCGGCAGACGGAGATCACCGAGTGCGGCCTCGCCAGCCTCGCGATGGTCGCCAACGCGCATGGGCTGGACGTGGACCTCGGCACCTTGCGCCGCCGTTTCGCGCCGTCCCTGCGCGGTGCGGCGCTTAAGACGCTGATCGCGATCGCCGATGGCCTCGGTTTCGCCAGCCGGGCCGTAAAGCTTCCGCTCGAAGAGCTCCGCAACCTGCACGTTCCGGCGATCCTTCACTGGGACATGAACCATTATGTGGTGCTGGAGCGGGTCAAGGGCGGTAAGGCGCTCATCCACGATCCCGCCAGTAGTTCGAAGTGGTTCGACTCCGACGAGCTCTCCAAGCACTTCACCGGCGTCGCCCTCGAATTGCGGCCGGCTGACGGCTTCGAACCGGTCGATGCCCGCGAGCGGCTCAGGCTCAGGCAGCTTTGGCGGCGCATGAGCGGGCTCAAGCGCGCGCTCCTCCAGACGCTGGTCCTAAGCTTGGTGATGCAGGCCTTCGTGCTAGCCTCCCCCTATTACATGCAAGTCGCGATCGACAGCGCGGTCCCCGCGTTCGACCGCGACCTTCTGGTCGTGCTGGCGCTCGGGTTCGGCCTATTCACGCTCATCAACGCGGGCGCGTCCCTGCTCCGCTCCTTCGTGCTGCTCTCGGCGGGTACGTCGTTAAGCTTCGGCGTTGCCGCCAACATCGCCCGCCGGCTATTCCGCCTACCCGTGCCATGGTTCGAGAAGCGCCACGTCGGCGATGTCCTGTCTCGCTTTCAGTCGATCGCGCCCATCCAACAGGCGCTGACGCAAGGGGCGGTCGCGGCGCTGCTCGACGGGGCGTTGGCGATCCTGACCCTGGTCGTCATGTTGTTCTATAGCGCCACCCTGGCGCTCGTCGCGCTCGCTGCCTTCCTGTTCTACGCGCTGGTTCGGTGGGTGTCCTTCTCCTTCCAGCGCGAAGCGGAGGAAGCGAGCATCGTCACGGGCGCCGCCGAGCAGTCGATGCTGATCGAAAGCATTCGCGGCATCGTCACCCTGCGCCTTTTCAACCGGGAGGCCGCGCGTCACGCGCAGTGGCAGAGTCGGCTCACCGACGCGGTGAATGCCGACGTCGCTCTCGCCCGCATCGGCATCTGGCAACAAAGCGCCAACACGCTGATCTTCGGCCTCGAGACCATCGTGACGGTATGGCTGGGGGTCAGCTTCGTCATGGATGGCGGCTTCAGCGTCGGCATGGTGTTCGCGTTTATCGCTTACAAGACGCAGTTTCTGCAGCGCGGCGCTTCGTTTATCGACCAGTCGATCGCCTTCCGCATGCTGGGTCTTCACCTCGAGCGGCTATCCGACATCGCGCTCGCGGATGAAGACGTAAGTTTCGGTGAAAGCGCCCTAGCCCGAACGGAGCTTAACGGGCGGATTGAACTCAGGGGCGTGACTTTCCGCTACAGCCCGTCGGATCCGCTGGTCTTGAACGGGGTCGATCTCATCGTGGACCCCGGCAACCACATAGCAATAACCGGCCCATCGGGTGGCGGGAAGTCGACGCTGGTCAAGATCATCCTCGGCTTAGTCGAACCCGACGGGGGGGAGTTACTGGTCGACGGCCACCCTTTGACGCGCTTCGGCTATAAAAGCTTCCGCGACCAGGTCGCGGCGGTGCTGCAGGACGACAGCCTCTTCGCGGGCAGCCTGGCCGACAACATCGCGTTGTTCGACGACGCGCCGGATATGGAGCGCATCGTGGAGGCCGCGCAGGCGGCATCGATCCACGACGATATCGCACGCATGCCGATGGTTTACGAAACGCTGGTGGGCGACATGGGTTCGTCATTGTCTGGCGGACAGAAGCAGCGCGTGCTGCTGGCGCGCGCACTCTATCGCCGTCCCAAGCTGCTCGTTATGGACGAAGGCACGTCCCAGCTCGACATGGCGCACGAGCAGGCGATCAATCGAGTGGTGAGCGGGATGGGGATCACGCGCATAGTGATCGCCCATCGGATCGAGACCATCGTCGCGGCCGAGAAGGTCTATGCCGTCTCTGGAGGGCTCTTGGTAGACGTGACGGAAGACTTCGCGGCGATCAAGCGGCAGTTGCGAGGCGCTTAAGAACCAAGGCTGCGCTTCCGCCCGACGGCCATGTCCATCGCTCGGCAAGGCACTCAAGCTGCGCAACGGGCCGGGCAGCCTGTCACATGCAGGTCGGAGCGAAAGCGGCTCCGACTTCGCAACTTCGGCTCAATCAGGTCTTACCCCGTCTGCTAAGCACGACACGTGCAGGAGCCGACCGACGCAGGCCGACGGACCGACCCGTGACGTGAAATTGTATGGCTTGAGGCGATTTCGTTCCGATCGGCAGCGAATTTGCGCCGACCTAATCAATTCCTCGTCGGCACTCACCTCTCGACTATTGAGCCCTCCGCAAAGCGCGCACCATGACCCACGATGGTGGCGCAGGTTCGCCCCAAGCCGTGACGAGCCTGGCCAGCCGGGCTAGATCGTGAGCGCCTCGGAGCCGTACACGATTGTTCACAAACCTCGGTCCCGGTGTGCGCGTCAGTTCGCACGTGTTCTGGCGCGCCGATCTGCCTTCAACGCGCCGAGCAAGGCTTGCGCGAAGGTCTCGCCCGCTCGGGACAGGCCGCTGGACGGCTTGAGGAGCCTAGTCTCCAAATCGTCCAACGGGGGAAGCAGCCCCTTGGGCAGAATGGCGAGGTCCGTGGGCACGGTCTCGAGCGGGAGCACGGTAATGCCCAAGCCCGCGCGAAGCGCCGCGTTCAATCCGACGAGGCTCGGCGAGGTGTAGCCCACACGCATGCGGCGGCCCGCGCCCTCTAGCACGGTTATGGCTCGTTTTCGGAGCAGGCACGGGCTTGGGCGCACACAAAGAGAGACCGGGCCCTTCCCGTCCACAAGCTCGGGGTTCGCGGCTACCCAGACCAGAGGTACACGCCAGGCTGTTTCCCCGTCGAAAGGGGCGTTCAACTCCGTCTTTATGAGCACGAGGTCGAAGCTGCCTTGGCGAAAGCCCTCGATTAAGCTCATCGACAGGTCGCAGGTCACGGTCACCGCCACTTTCGGGTGCGATCGAGCGAAGCTTGAAAGGACGTCGGCGAGATGTATGGCCGCGAACTCTTCGGGCGCCCCTAGCCGGACCTCGCCGACGACGCTGTCGTCCGAGGTGACCTCGGCCACGATCTTGTCGTTGATTTGTAGAAAGTGGCGCGCCAGAACTATGATGCGCTCGCCATGCTCGGTCAGCCGGAGCGGTCGACCCGGGCGGGAAGGCGCAAGCAGGTCGGCATCCAGGCGTTCCTCGAGCCGCTTGATCTGCATGCTGATCGCCGGCTGGGTGCGCCCGAGGCGCTCCGCCGCCTGGGTCGCGCTGCCCGCCTCGACTACGGTGACGAAGGCGCGAACCAGATCAATATCGAGGTTCACGATCCGATCACTTCTGCCAGCCACGCGTGTCTTCCTGATGGGGTGCATAAAGCATAACGATCTGTGATGCCGGCCTCAAACGTTTCTTCTTTGGTCAAGCCGTCGATTGAGGGCAAGAAATTCTGGCGGGCCGGCTCCTCTGACGCAACGCTACAAGCGTTCATGATGTCGGACCGCATCAGGTAGCTCCGGTGCCCAAATCAGGTTTGGTCCGTGGTTAACTGACCCTTTAACATGCTCGAAGGAGGGTTGATTATGCGAGAAGTAGAGACAGGTGCGGAGTTGGCTCTTCTGTCGGAGCAGGAACTTGAAAACGTAAGCGGTGGTGCACTCCCGCTCGCATTCTACTGGGGTGCAGGTTGGCTCGCAGGCGAGGTCCTTCTCCGCCTAAAGAATGGGCCTTCGTCGAACTAAAATTATCTCTTAAAACAAAGGAACATTAGTATGCAGAAGATTGATGATTCCACTTCCCCAGGCATCCAGGCTCTGTCCTTTGATGAACTCGAAGCAGTCTCCGGTGGACCTCTGATTGCTCTGGCGCCTTGGTACATCAAGCTGCAGATTGCTAAAGCCGGGTTCTATACATCGCTGTTTGTAAATGGCTGAGAAATCTTCTAGTCGCCTGAACAGGAATCTATTTGAGAGAACAACCCTTCCTTTTAAAGTAAGCATACTCGATCTGATTAAAGCTGTAGCCTTTGTCATGCTCCTCTATGTGGGAGGACTATTGATACAGTCTGTTTAGGTGCGGAAGCAATGTCAGCTTTAGGATCTAAGCAGCGGCAGTGATGAAACTGCCGCTGCTTAGAGAAGTTTCCTGCCCATTGACTCCTGCTGACACCTAGCTCCAACTAGCCTATCTTCTGGCGGCTGACATGCAGGCGAGACGTTGTCGATATCAGAGCTTATTCGTGGCTCCCGCTTGCTAGCGCATGTGATTAGCTAAACCGCACGTCAGTGGAGCTTGCCCTACTTTCATCAGCTGCGAGGGGAACGGTGTCGCAAGCTCGCGCACATCCTCCATGCTCCCGTCCAACCAGCGGTCGTGATCTTCCGCGTGCAGGATAACCGGCGTGGCCTTCGGATGCACTGCGCCTACAAGCGGGTTCGCCTCGCACGTCAGGAACCCATAGGTGCCCGTCTCGTCATCGAGCTGGCGGTACAAGCCGGCGAACGCGAACAGTGGCCGCTCGCGCAGGCTGAACTGAGCTGCCCCTTCTGAGTGGTCCATCGACTATGACAGTCTGGACCAGGGACGGGACGAGGAATGCCTGCGAAAAAGCACAAGCCCGAGGAGATCATCGGCAAGCTGCGTGAGGTCGAGATCGTGTTGGGCCAGGGCGGCACCACCGCCGAGGCATGCCGCCGGATCGCGGTCAGCGAGCAGACCTATTATCGCTGGGGCAAGGAGTATGGCGGGCTGAAGACCGATCAGGCTCGTCGAATGAAGGATCTGGAGAAGGAGGATCTGCGGCTCCGTCGTGCGATCTCCGATCTGACGCTGGACAAGCTTATCCTGCAGGAGGCTGCGCGGGGACCCGGAGGGCAAGCGCAGCTAAACTTCTAAGCCCCGCGCGGCGGCGGCGCTGTATCGACCAGGTACGAGAGGTGCTGGTTTTATCCGAGCGGCGCGTGTGTCGCGTGCTCGGTCAGCACCGGTCGACGCAGCGCAGGACGCCGTGCGGGGCAGATGACGAGGAGGCGCTGACCGAGGACATTGTTGCGCTGGCAAGGCAGTACGGGCGCTACGGCTATCGCCGGGTGACGGCGCTGCTGCATACGGCGGGCTGGTCGGTGAACCACAAACGGATTGAGCGGATCTGGCGGCGTGAGGGACTGCAGGTGCCGCAGAAGCAACCCAAGCGCGGAAGGCTGTGGTTGAACGATGGCTCCTGCATCCGGCTGCGGCCAGAGTATCCAGGGCACGTGTGGGCGTACGACTTCGTCGAAGTGCGGACGCACGACGCGCGCAAGTTCCGCATCCTGACCGTCATCGACGAGGCCAGCCGGGAGTGCCTGGCGCTCATCGTTGCGCGTCAGCTCAACCATGAGGACGTTCTGGCAGCGCTTGTCGACCTGTTTATCACACGGGGTCCGCCAGCGCACATCAGGTCGGATAATGGGAGCGAGTTCATCGCCACCACGGTCCAGAAGTGGCTTGGCAAGATCGGCGTAAAGACGCTCTACATCACGCCGGGCTCGCCATGGGAGAACGGCTACAACGAGAGCTTCAATGGGCCACTACGCCACGAAGTCCTCAACGGCGAGATCTTCTACAGCCCCGCCGAGGCCAAGGTCCTAATCGAAGCTTGGCGGCGTCACTACAACACCGTCCGACCGCACAGCAGCCTAGGCTACAGACCGCCGGCCCCCGAAACGGCGACACCGCCATTGCCGGCCTCCGACCGGCAATGGCGGCGGAGACGACAATGCACTAACAATCAAACCGGACCACCCGATGGGGGCTGCTCAGGGCTTGCCAAGCTCTAACGTGATGGCACGGACGAGCGATCGAGCTTTCGGCTTCGCTGAGTCGATGCTGGTGTACCCACTCACAGTGTATTTGTGAGGGCTAAACGGATTCGCTACCAGAGCAGTACGTCGCGGTCGCTCAGCTCAAACGTATGGGAACGACCAAAATTCTGTTGGCGGTCGGTTACCGCGACTGCCAAATTGCTGTCGTTTGCGAACCGATCGATAATCGGTCGGATGTCTGCATTAGCGACTGCTACCTCTGCGATGGCAACGGGCCCTTGGGTCGTTACCTCACAGGCACACAGCCAAGTTGCAGCGACGGCGGTAGCCAAGAAACGAAGCCTATTCACCGTGACGAGCTTAAGCGGTGCAAAGTCCGCTTTCCACCGATACTGTTGAAGAAGTCGGGCTTGAAGATGTTGTGAGCGCCTGATTCAGTGTTTCCACGGGTGCGGGAGACAGGCTGATGATGGGGGAGCGGACGGTGTCGCAGGAGCCGCTGTTCTACGAGTTCA
>DASQNO010000005.1:0-38533 GCA_035644935.1 Sphingomonadaceae bacterium | reverse complement strand
TCGCCGCCCTCGACCGCTGTCTTGGCCTCGGCCACCGCCGCCTCGATCTCTGACTTCAGCGATGCGTCGACCTTGTCGCCATGCTCGGCGAGCTGCCGCTCCGTGGAGTGGATCAGCGACTCCGCATTGTTGCGGGCCTCGGCTGCAGCGCGGCGGTTCTTGTCCTCTTCCGCGAACTGCTCGGCGTCGCGGACCATCTTCTCGATGTCGGCGTCAGACAGCCCGCCCGAGGCCTGAATCTTGATCTGCTGCTCCTTGCCCGTGCCCTTGTCCTTGGCACGGACGTTGACGATGCCGTTGGCGTCGATGTCGAACGTCACTTCGATCTGCGGCACGCCACGCGGCGCGGGCGGAATGCCGACCAAGTCGAACTGGCCCAGCATCTTGTTGTCCGCCGCCATTTCGCGCTCGCCCTGGAAGACGCGGATCGTCACCGCATTCTGGTTGTCCTCGGCGGTCGAATAGGTCTGCGACTTCTTGGTCGGGATCGTCGTGTTGCGATCGATCATGCGCGTGAACACACCGCCCAGCGTCTCGATGCCCAGCGACAACGGCGTGACGTCGAGCAGCAGCACGTCCTTGACGTCGCCTTGCAGCACGCCCGCTTGGATCGCCGCGCCCATGGCGACGACTTCATCCGGGTTGACGCCCGTATGCGGCTCCTTGCCGAAGAACTCCTTCACGACCTCGCGGACGCGCGGCATGCGCGTCATGCCGCCCACCAGAACGACCTCGGCGATGTCGCCGGCCTTCATGTTGGCGTCGGCCAGCGCCTTCTTCAGCGGGTCCAGCGTGCGCTTGATCAGGTCCTCGACCAACTTTTCCAGGTCGGCGCGGCTGATCGCCTTGACGAGGTGCTTGGGACCCGTCGCATCGGCGGTGATGAAGGGCAGGTTGACCTCGGTCGTCTGCGCCGACGACAATTCGATCTTGGCCTTTTCGGCGGCTTCCTTGAGGCGCTGCAGCGCCAGCCGGTCGCCGCGAAGGTCGATGCCTTCCTGCTTCTTGAACGCGTCCGCCAGGAAGTCGACGACCTTGGCGTCGAAGTCCTCGCCGCCCAGGAACGTGTCGCCGTTGGTCGCCTTCACCTCGAAAACACCGTCGCCGATCTCCAGGATCGAGATATCGAACGTGCCGCCGCCCAGATCGTAGACGGCGATCGTCTTGCCGTCCTGCTTCTCCAGGCCGTAGGCAAGCGCCGCCGCGGTCGGCTCGTTGATGATGCGCAGCACTTCAAGGCCCGCGATCTGCCCGGCGTCCTTGGTCGCCTGGCGCTGGGCGTCGTTGAAGTAGGCCGGAACGGTGATCACCGCCTGCGTCACGTTCTCGCCGAGATACGCTTCGGCGGTTTCCTTCATCTTCTGCAGCGTGAAGGCGCTGATCTGCGAGGGCGAATAGTCCTTGTCGCCGGCATGGACCCACGCGTCGCCGTTCGGCCCGCGCGTGATCTTGTAGGGAACCAGTTCGGTGTCCTTCTTGGTCACCGGATCGTCGAAACGGCGGCCGATCAGGCGCTTTACGGCAAAGATCGTGTTGTCGCCGTTGGTCACCGCCTGGCGCTTGGCCGGTTGGCCGACCAGCCGCTCGCCGTCCTTGGCGAAGGCGACGATCGACGGCGTCGTGCGCGCGCCTTCCGCGTTCTCGATGACTTTGGGCTTGCCGCCTTCCATCACCGCGACGCAGCTGTTGGTGGTCCCCAGATCGATGCCGATAACCTTGGCCATAAAAACGACTGTCCCTCTGTTCCGATTGCACTAAAGCCTGCGCGCCCTAAGGGTGCAGCAAAGCGTTACGGTGGCGATATAGGGGCGCGAAATGGCGCGACAAGCGTTAGACCATGTTAACTTGCGCTTACTCGCGGGGCTGCTTCTTTTCGGCACCGTACCGGCCTGCGACCGCCCGCCGCCGGGCCTCGCCGTCGGCGGCGCGCACGTCGTGCTGCCGGCTGTTCCGGGCCGTCCGGGCGTTGCCTACTTTTCGATCGATGCGACCTCCATGGCGGGGGAGACGCTGCCCAGCATCACGGGCGTGCGCGTGGAAGGCGCGGGCCGCGCCGAACTGCACCAGTCCATGACGTCGCACGGCATGGCGCAGATGCGCCCGCTGGCCACGGTACCCCTCGCCGCCGGCGTCACCCGCTTCTGCCCCGGCGGCCTTCACGTCATGCTGTTCGATCTGGACGAACGGCTTAAAGCAGGCGCGCAGACGCGGGTCCACATTGCGCTCAGCAACGGCCGCCATCTCGATCCCGACGCCCGCGTCGTCGCGCTGGGCGAGGCGGTCCGCGCCGACCCGCCGTTCGGCTGCGACGCGCCCTCCTGAGCCCGGCGCCATGGCGCACGAGATGCGGTTCCTGACGCGGGCGGAGGTCGACCTCACCCGCTCCGTGTTCGGCGACGCCATCGACACCGCCGGCGTCACGATCCGCCGCCGCAAATGGTTTCCGCTGCAGCCGCGCGACACGGTCATGGCGCCGTCGGGTCACCTCCACTTCCATCCCAAGACCAGCCTCTACTGCGCTGATTTCGCATGCGAAGACCTGTCGGCGCGCGGGCTGTTCATCCACGAGATGACGCATGTCTGGCAGCATCAGCGGGGCGTCTGGCTGCCCCTCGCGCGCCACCCCTTCTGCCGCTACCATTACAGCCTGAAGCCCGGCTGGCCCTTGTGGCGCTACGGCATCGAACAGCAGGCGGAGATCGTGCGCCACGCGTTCGTTCTGCGCGAAGGCGGCCGCGTCGCGGGCGCGCCGCCGTTCGACCAGTACCGCTCGATCCTGCCGTTTGGACGCCCCTAGAACGTCCTACGCACGCCCAGCCGTACCCGGTGCCGGTCCGCGTCGAAGAAATCGATCGTCCCGTCCGTCCGCGTGTAGCTGTACCCGATCGTCGGATACACGCCCATGCCGATCGGCTCGCGCGTCGTCAGTTGCACGCCCGCGTTCCACCGCCAGTCCTGCCGCCGCTGGTCCGACAGGTACAGCAGGGGCGCATCGTAGCGCGTCCGGCTGATCCCGGCGGTCAGCGACCCGGTGAACGGCCCGACATAGCGCGACAGGCCCGCATACAGCCCCAGCTCCGTGTTCGAATATTCGTCGGCGCGCAGCCATTCGCGCCGCGCGAACAGCCCGAACGACGCGCTGGTCACCGGGTCCACCACCGTGCTCGCGCCCAGATACGCCCCCGCCTGCTCGCCCCCGAACCCGCGCCCGTAGCCTGAATCGACGCTGCGCCCGTCCAGCGACAGGCTGACCCGCGTGCCGGGCGCGACGCGCACCGCATAGCGGACCTGCGCGCCCAGCCCGCGCTGGCTGGTACGCCCGCCGTACCAGCTCTGCGCCGCTACCGCCTGCACCGACAGCGACTGCCCCTCGCTCCACGTCAGTTCCGGGCCGGCGGCGAGCAGGAAGGAGATGTCGTCGTTGCGCCCGCCCTTGTGGTCCATCGCCTGCCCGTCCGCGTCAACGACGATCGCCGCCCCGTCCGACAGCCTGAGCTTGACGTTTCCCGATACCGACGCGCCGCGCCCGACGCCGCCCCGCGCGCGAAACGCGGGGTCCAGCTCCACCGGCACGGTGACCCCGCCCCGCCGGATCTCGAGAAAGCGGTCGTCGCTCGCATTGCGGATATTGCTGTCCGCGGTGACGCCGCCGTTCACCGTCAGCCGCCATGCCGACGCACCGGTCTTCACATCGCGGACCAGCGCGCGCGGGGCGGCGCGGGTGGGGACCGCCGGCGGCAACGCCGCCGCCGCGACGGCCAGATGCCGCCCGTACGCGCGGTCGACGTCGATCGTCGCATAGGCCAACCGGGGCGCGGGCGCGGCGGGCGCGAGGCCGCCCAGCGTGATCCAGAACAGCAGCCCTGATAGTGCGGGCAGTCGCCAGCGCATAGATGATCTCGTGGTTCTCGAACCGGCCCAAACGCCGTGCGAACGCGGACTTAGGCCCCCGACCTTGATAATCGGTTAGCGCCTCCGCCCGGCCGCGCCCCTCCCCGCCCTGCGTGACGTCGAAACCGCCGGGCTTGGTTAAACAAACGCTGACCAGTCTCCCACAGACGCCGGTAACGCCGGCTCGCCTATGGCCGGCCGATACATCCAGGTTCCGGCTGCGTCCGGGACACGATCGAGGTCACCCCGATGCGATTGCCGCTTCTCCTTATCGCCTTGCTGGCCCTGCTGTGGAGCCCCCCGGCACGCGCCGCGACCCCGCTTTGGCGTGTCACGGAAGTCGCCGGCGACGTCCGGCTGCAGACGGCGGCGGGCGTCCGTCCCGCCCAGCGCGGCGCATCGTTGGCGGCCGGCGACGCGATCGTCACCGGCACGGGCGCCCGCGCGGTGCTGACGCGCGGCACCGAATTCGTGATCGTCTCGCCCGGCACGCGGCTGCGCCTGCCGGGCGCCGACCGGCCCGGCGGCGTCGTTCAGATGCTGCAGGATTTCGGCAGTGCAGTGTACCGCATCCAGAAAAAGATGACGCCGCATTTCGGCGTCGAAACCCCCTATCTGGCGGCTGTGGTCAAGGGCACCACCTTTCGCGTCGACGCCACCGCCCAGGGCGCGTCGGTCGAGGTCCTGGAAGGCCGCGTTGAGGTCGCCACGGGCGACGGTTCCGACCGCCGCATGGCCGTTCCCGGCATGACCGTCGGCGTTTCGGCCGGGCGACCCGATCGCCTGACCGTCGGCAGCGCCGCCGCCGCACCGAGTGGCGGCACGCAACCGGCGCCCACGGGGGACGCACCCGCGGACACCGATCGTTCCGCCGATCTCGTCCAGGACGATGCGCCGACGCAGATCGCGTCGCTGGCGATGCTGTTCGACACCGTTCGCCTTGTGCCGCCTCCCGTGGCCGCGCCGCAGCCCGATCCGGTCCTGCCGACGCCTCCCGCGACAGCTCCCGAACCCGCGCCCCCCGCACCGGTGACGCCGCCGCCGCCGGCCACCCCTGAACCGGTCACGCCCGCGCCCGTTACGCCGCCCGCGCCCGCGCCGCCGGCTGAAGACAAGGAAAAGACGCCCGACAGCGATGCCGACAAGGACAAGGGCAAGGGCAACGACGACAAGGTCGAGGATCCCGCGCCCGCGCCGCCGCCCGACAACGGCAAGCCCGGCGACGACAAGGAAAAGGACGGCAAAGGCAAGGACGACAAGGACGCGCCGACGCCTGCGCCCGCACCCGCGCCCACTCCGGAACCCACGCCAACGCCCGCGCCCCAGCCTGCGCCTGCGCCTGCGCCCACGCCGGCGCCCACCCCCACGCCTGCTCCGACGCCCGATCCTGCTCCCGTCCCGGCGCCGGCTCCCGCGCCGACGCCTACGCCGACGCCCACGCCCGCGCCGACGCCCACGCCCACGCCCACGCCAGCGCCTGCTCCGACGCCTGAGCCTGCTCCGGCTCCCGCGCCGGCGCCCACGCCCGCGCCGGCACCATCCCCGGCGCCTGCGCCCACGCCGACGCCCACTCCCGCACCGGCTCCGGCGCCCGCGCCAACACCGGCGCCCCCGCCACCGCCGCCGCCCGCACCCGGTCCGGGCAATGACGACGACGACGATGATGGCGATGATGACGACGACGACGATGACGATGACGATGACGACAACTCAGGCGCCGCCCCGCCGCCCGTCGAACCGGCCGTCGAAGCCGAGATCGTGACGCCGGCCCCTGCCCCGCTGCCGTCGGTCGAGGTGGACGTGGTAGTTCCGGCGCCGGCGCCTGCCCCCGCTCCGGTGGTCGTGGACGTAGAGGTGGTCGTACCGCCGCCGGCGCCGTTGCCCGTGCCGCTGCCGCCAGTCACCATCGAGGCGGAGGTCGTCGTTCCTGTGCCGGTGCCTGTGCCCGCGCCGTTGATCGGTCCGCTGCTCCCGCTCGCGCCACCGCCGCCGCCACCGCCGCCGGTCTCGATCGATCCGACAGGCGCTGGCTTGGACGGGCTGGGCGCGCTGCTCTAGCGGCTTCCCAACGAGGCGACGGGTGCGTACGTTCGCCCGGTCAGGACGCCGCCGCTCCCGCTCCGCCCCGTGAGCCCGGCTTCAGCTCTTGGCGACGCCCACCATCGCCGGTCGCAGCAGCCGATCCTTGATCATGTACCCGGCCTGCATTTCCTGCACGATCGTGCCGGGCGCGGCGTCGGCGCTGGGCAGTTCCATCATCGCCTGATGCCGGTTGGGATCCAGCGCCTGCCCCACCGATTCGATCCGCGTGATGCCGTTTCGCGCCAGCACCGCGTCGAACTCGCGCGCCGTCGCCTCGATGCCCGTGACCAGCGACTGAAAGCTTTCGTGCCCCTTCATGTCGGCGGGCATCATCTGCAGCGCGCGTTCCAGATTGTCCTTTACCGTCAACATGTCGCGGGCGAACGCTGTGGCCGCGTACGAACGCGCGTCCTGCGCATCCTTTTCCAGCCGGCGGCGGACGTTCTGCGTGTCGGCATGCGCGTAAAGCACCTGCTGGCGCGCGTCGGCGAGCTCGGCCTCGAGCGTCGCGATCCGATCGCTTTCCCCCCCGCCGGCATCGGCTTGCGGGTACTCGCCCAGGTCGATCTCGTCCTGGTCGATGTCGTGCGTCGTGTCGTCGTTCATGTCATCAATCTCGTCAGGGTTTGGGCCGTGAAATCCACCATGGGCACCACCCGCGCATAGTTCAACCGGGTCGGGCCGATCACGCCGACGACGCCGATCACCCGGCCTTCCTTGCCGCGATAGGGCGCGGCGATAACCGACGAGCCGGACAGTGAAAACAACTTGTTCTCCGATCCGATGAAGATCTGCGTCGCCTGCGCGCCGCGCGCGCTGTCCAGCAGCCGCGCGATCTCCTCGCGCTCCTCCAGTTCGCCCAGCAACTGCCGCACGCGCTCCAGATCGGCCGCCGCATTGTCGTCGATCAGGTTCGCCTGACCCCGCACGATCAGCACCGGCCGACCCATTCCTGACGGCGACGCGCCGTCCTCGGACCAGATCGCCAGCCCGCGCGCCACCAGCTCGCCGCTCGCCGCGTCCAGCGCCGCGCGCCCCGCCGTCAGCTCCGCCGCCAGCCGCGCCTGCGCCTCGCCCAACGTCAGTCCGGCCAGCCGCGCGCTTATGTAATTGCCCGCGTCGATCAGCGCGCCGGGCGGCAGGCCGGGCGGCAGCGCCACGACCCGGTTTTCGACGCTGCCGTCCTCCCCCACCAGAACCGCCAGCGCCTGCCGCTGGCCCAGCGGCACGAACCCGAATTGCCGCAACACCGGCTCGCGCGCGGGCACCAGGATGATCCCCGCGCACGCCGACAATCCCGACAGCGCCGCCGTCGCGGCGCCCAGCGCCTCCTCGATCGGCCCGCTCTGCCCCACGCGCGCCTCGATCGCCGCGCGCTCCTCCGCGCTCGGCTCCGCCGCCTGCATCATGCCGTCGACGAACAGCCTGAGCCCCAGCTCCGTCGGCACCCGGCCGGCCGACGTGTGCGGGTGGCCCAGCAGGCCCTGCTCCTCCAGATCCTGCATCACCCCGCGGATCGACGCCGGCGAGATGTTGAGCCCCGGCAGCTGCGACAGCGTCTTCGAACCCACGGGCAAGCCGTTGTCAAGATACGATTCTACCACGCGCTTGAAGACTTCGCGCGCACGGCTCGTCATCTCGCTGACCGCTGACGTCATGCCATCACCTTTGCTCCGGCGCGCGTGAGAACGAAGGCACCCCTCACCGCCGCCGCGCCCACAATACCAGCAACGCACCCGCAATCCCCACCGCAGCGCCCCGCATCGCCCAGGGCCGCTCGTCCACCATGACGCTCGACGCGGGCCATCTGATGACACCCAGCCCCTGCCCGACCCACAACAGCCCGACGGCGATCGCCAGGCAGCCGACGAGGATGGACGCTGTCTTCACGGGAGGTTCCGAAATGCTGGCGGGACGGACACGGCTTCGCTACATGCGCCGCTCCCCCATTCAAGGACAAGTTTTTCATGCGCCCATCCGGCCGCGCTCCCGATCAGATGCGCTCCATCATCATGGAGCCCGGCTTCACCCGCCACGCCGAAGGCTCCTGCCTGGTGTCGTTCGGCGACACGCGCGTGCTCGTCACCGCGTCCGTCGAGGATCGCCTGCCGCCGTGGCTGCGCGGCAAGGGCAAGGGCTGGGTCACCGCCGAATACGGCATGCTCCCCCGGGCCACGCACACGCGGAGCAATCGGGAGGCCGCCAAGGGCAAGCAGTCGGGACGAACGCAGGAAATCCAGCGGCTTATCGGCCGGTCCTTGCGCTCGGTCACGGACCTGGTGAAACTTGGCGAGCATCAGATCACGCTGGATTGCGACGTTATCCAGGCCGACGGCGGCACGCGCACGGCGGCGATCTCCGGCGCCTGGGTCGCACTACGCCTGGCGGTCAACAGCCTCAAGCTCGAAGCCGATCCCCTCACCTCCAGGATCGCGGCGGTCAGCTGCGGCATGTACGAAGGCACGCCCGTGCTCGACCTCGACTATCTGGAGGACAGCAACGCGGAGGCCGACGCCAACTTCGTGCTGATGGAGGACGGCCGCATCGCCGAAGCGCAGGCCACCGCCGAAGGCGCGCCCTACGACGAGGAGTCCCTCCTCCGCATGCTCCGCCTCGCCCGCATCGGCTGCACCGAAATCTTCGCCGCGCAGGCGAAGGCTGTCGCGTGAAGAGCATAGCACGCACGTGCTCCGGCGTAGGCCGGAGCCCAGTGACACCGCCGGCACAACTGGACCCCGGCCTACGCCGGGGTGCAAGCAACCGTCGTGCTCCGGCGTAGGCCGGAGCCCAGTGACACGATCGTTCGACCGGACCCGACCTACGCCGGCGAAAGGGGAACAAGGAAAGCTGAAATGACCCGCACCCTCACCCCCGGCCGCCTCGTCATCGCCAGCCACAACGAAGGCAAGGTCCGCGAGATCGCCGCGCTGCTCGGCCCCTACGGCGTCGAGCCCGTCTCCGCCGCCGCGCTCGGCGTGCCGGAGCCGGAAGAGACCGGCACCACCTTCGTCGCCAACGCCGAACTCAAGGCGCGCGCCGCCGCCGACCTGTCCGGCCTCCCCGCGCTGGCCGACGACAGCGGCCTGTCCGTGGACGCGCTGCACGGCGAGCCCGGCATCTACTCCGCGAGGTTGGCTGGGGAAAACAAGGACTTCGGCCGCGCTATGCGCACCGTGTGGGAGCGCGTCGAGGCCGCCGGTCCGGACGCCGGCCGCGCCGCGCACTTCACCTGCGCGCTGTCGCTTGCCTGGCCCGACGGCGAAATCCGGACCTGGGAAGGCCGCGTCGACGGCACTTTGGTCTGGCCGCCGCGAGGGGGCAACGGCTTCGGCTACGACGCAATGTTCGTGCCCGCGGGCGAAACCCGCACCTATGGCGAGATCGACCCCGCCGCCAAGCACGCGACCAGCCACCGCGCCCGCGCCTTCGCGCAGCTCGTCGCCGCGCTCGCGCCGCCCGCCGCCTGAAACCCGAATCGACGATGGGAAAGAGCCTGCTCAGCGATCCTGCACTTAACCCGATCGGTTCGCTCTGTCAAGAACAAACATCGAACACAGACCTCGCCCTCTACATCCATTGGCCGTTCTGCGTCTCCAAATGCCCTTATTGCGACTTCAATTCGCACGTCCGCGCCGCCGTCGATCAGGCCGCCTGGCGCGACGCCCTCCTCGCCGACCTCGCCTGGGAAGCCGCGCTGCTCCCGGGACGCCGTCTCACCTCCATCTTCTTCGGCGGCGGCACCCCCTCGCTGATGCCCCCCGCCACCGTCGCCGCGCTGATCGACGCCGCGCTCGCCCACTGGCCCGCCGCCCCCGATCTGGAGATCACGCTGGAGGCCAACCCCTCCTCCGTCGAGGCCGCGCGTTTCGCCGACCTTTCCGCCGCCGGCGTCAACCGCGTCAGCCTCGGCCTGCAATCGCTCGACGACGCCGCGCTGCGCTTCCTCGGCCGCGCCCATGGCGTCGCCGAAGGGCTCGCTGCCCTCGATACCGCGCAAGGCAGCTTCGCCCGCGTGAATTTCGACCTGATCTACGCGCTTCCCGGCCAGGACGTCGCCGCGTGGGAAGCCCAGCTCGCGCGCGCGCTGGCTTTCGGCACCGGCCACCTTTCGCTCTACCAGCTCACCATCGAACCCGGCACCCGCTTCGCCGCGATGGCCGTGCGCGGCGAACTCGCGCATCCCGACCCCGATTTGGGCGCGGATCTCTACGCGGTGACGGCGGCGCTGACCGACGCCGCTGGCCTTCCCGCCTATGAAATCTCGAACCACGCCCGTCCCGGCGAGGAGAGCCGCCACAACCTCGCCTACTGGCGCTACCTGGACTATGCCGGCGTCGGCCCCGGCGCGCACGGCCGCCGGCTGCTTTCCCGGACGCAGCGCCACCGCAAGCCCGAAAACTGGCTCGCGGGCGTCGCTGCGCACGGCCACGGCATCGTCGAACAGGAATTGCTCGAACCCGCCGAACGCGCCACGGAAGCGCTGCTCATGGGATTGCGCCTCGCGGAAGGTATCGATCTCGACCGGGAAGACGTTGATTTTGCACGGGCTTTGGACATGAACGGCGTCGGTCGCCTGCTCCGCCTCGGCCACCTCGTCCGGCACGAAAACCGGCTGGTACCCCCTTCTTCTAGCCGTCCTCTTCTCGACGCGATCCTGGCGCAGATCGCCCGCTAGTCGTCGAACCCGGCCTGCGCGGGCGCCACCACCACCGGCCCCCGCGCCGTCACCTCGTGCACCGCCATCCGCCGCTCGGCCCGCCCGTCGCGGCCAAAGCGGAACGCCCCGTCGACGCCTGAGAAGCCGCCGCGGTCGGTCAGCGTCCGTTCCGGGAACCGCGTTCCCACCGGCCAGTCGCGGTTGCTGCGCACCGCCAGCAGCACGCCGTCATAACCCAGGCTCGCCAGCCGGTAGGGCGTCCGCCCGTACCGCGCGCGGTACCGTGTCACGAGCTGGTCGAACCGCATGTCCGGCACTCCCGCGAACAGCGCTCCGCGCAGCGCCGCCTTGCCGCCGATCGCCCGGTCGACGCTCCAAAGCTCCGTCCCGATCACCCGCGCGCCGCGCCCCGGCCCGCCACGCACGATCGACACCGCCCCCGCCGCGACACTGGGGCTGTCGCCAATCACGAGCGCATCGTACTGGCCCTTGGCCGCCAACCCGCGCACCGCCGCGGTCAGCGACGCCGTTCCGCGCGCATAGGTCTGCACCGCGACCAGCCGCCCGCCCGCGTCCGCCACCGCGCGGCGCAGCGCCAGCGCCGCCCGCTCGCCATAGGGATTGGTCGGCATCAGTCCGGCAAAGCGCGCCGCGCCCTTGCCGCGAGCGTAGGCCACCGCCTGCCCGATCGACTGATCAGGGGTGAAGCCCATGATGTACGTGCCCTCGCCCGCGACGCCGACGTCGTTGGAAAAGGCGATTACCGGCACGCCTTGCGCGCGCGCAATTGGGGCCACTGCGGTCACGTCCTCGGCGAGCAGCGGCCCCAGGAACAGCCGGTTGCCGTCGGCCAGCGCCGCGTTCGCCGCCGCCGCCGCACTCGAACCCGTGTCGTACACCGTCAGTTTGATGCCCGTCTCCTTGCTGTCCAGTAGAGCCAGGTTGGCGGCATTGGCGATCGACGTGCCGACGCCCGCGTTGAGTCCGGTGAGCGGCACCAGCACCGCGACGTGGTTGCGCGTCTGGCCCGGGACTAGCCGCACCTCCTCGACGGGCGCTTCCTCCGTCGGGCGCTGCTCGCGCACCGGCTCGCGCCGCCCGACGCAAGCGGTGGCTGAAAGCACCAGCAGCAAGCCCGCTACGCGCGTCCCTTGCGGGCGCATCCCCTGCTCTGCCATCGTGTCGCCCGTCATGAAACTGGAACCCGGACTGTACATCGTCGCGACGCCGATCGGCAATCTTTCCGACCTGTCGCCGCGCGCCGCCGAAACGCTCGCCGCCGCCGACCTGCTGGCGGTGGAGGACAGCCGCGTCACCGCCAAGCTGCTGCAGCATATCGGCATCAAGCGGCCGATGGTTCCCTATCACGACCACAGCGGCGAAGACGTCCGCCTGCGCCTGCTCGCCGCCATGGCGACGGGAAGCGTCGCCTTGGTCTCCGACGCCGGCACGCCCCTGATCTCCGATCCCGGGTACAAGCTCGTCCGCGACGCGCGCGCCGCCGATATAGCGGTCACCACGATCCCCGGTCCTTCCGCGCTGGTCGCCGCGCTGACGCTGTCGGGTCTCCCCACCGACCGCTTCCTGTTTGCGGGCTTCCTGCCGCCCAAGCCCGGCGCGCGCGCGGCCGCCATCGCGGAACTTGCGCCGCTGCGCGCCACTTTGGTCTTCTACGAGTCCGGGCCCCGCCTCGGCGGGACGCTGGCCGCGCTCGCCGAGGCCCTGGGCGACCGCCCCGCCGCCGTCGCGCGCGAGATCAGCAAGCGCTTCGAGGAGACCGCCGCCGGCACGCTCCCCGAACTCGCCGCGCGCTACGCCGACGCCCCGCCAAAAGGCGAAATCGTCCTCGTCGTCGGCCCGCCCGGCGAGGCGCCGCCGCCTGCCGAAGCCGACACCGACGCCGCCCTGCGCGACGCGCTGGCGACGCTCAGCCCGTCGCGCGCCGCCGCCAGGGTCGCCGCCGCGCTCAAGCTTCCCCGAAAGCCCCTATACGAACGCGCCATCGCGTTGGCTGGCGAAGAATGAAGCGCTCCGTTCCGCAACGCCTCGCCGCGGAACGCCGCGGCCACAAGGGTGAGGCGCTCGCGGCCTTCTGGCTGCAGCTCCACGGCTGGCGTATCCTAGCCCGCCGCCTGCGCACGCCCGTAGGAGAAATCGACCTCGTCGTCCGCCGCGGCCGCACCGTCGCCTTCGTGGAGGTCAAGGCCCGCGCAAGCGTCGCCGAGGCTGACCTGTCGCTCGACCGCCATCGCCTGCGCCGCGTCGCGGCGGCCGCCAACGCCGTCCTCGCCCGCTACGTTCGCGACGGCGACATTTCCCGCATCGACGCTGTGTTCATCGTCCCCCGCCGCTGGCCGCGGCACGTTCCCGACGTCTGGCAAGGGTGACAAGAGCCGAGCCGCGCTCTAGCAGCCACCCCGACCCCGTTCATCCAGAGCGAGACCTGTCGGATCAGTAGCTCATGACCCTCCGCGTTGCCGTGCAGATGGATCCGATCGCGAGCGTAAACATCGCAAGCGATTCCACCTTCGCGCTGATGCTGGCAGCGCAGGCCCGCGGCCATGCGCTGTTCCACTACGCCGCCGGCGACCTCGGCTGGCGGGACGGTCGCGTCTTTGCCCGCGCGCAGCAGGTCGAGGTCCGCCCCGTCGCCGGCGACCATTTCACGCTGGGCGAGCCGCTTAGGCTTGACCTGGCGGACGACGTCAACGTCGTGCTGATGCGGCAGGATCCGCCGTTCGACATCGCCTACATCACCGCGACGCACCTGCTCGAACGCGTCCACCCGCGCACGCTGGTGGTCAACGATCCGGCGTCGGTCCGCAACGCGCCCGAAAAGCTTTGGGTGCTGGACTTCGCCCGCTTCATGCCGCCGACGCTGATTACGCGCAGCCCGGACGAGACTCGCGCCTTTCATGCGGACCACGGCGCCGTGGTCGTTAAACCGCTGCACGGTAACGGCGGCTCCGGCGTCTTCCGCATCGGAAGGGACGGCGCCAATCTTGGCGCGCTGACCGAGATGTTCGGCGAGGTCTGGCGCGAGCCCTTCATGGTCCAGGCCTTCCTCCCGGACGTCGCGTCCGGCGACAAGCGCATCGTCCTTGTCGACGGCGAAGTCGCGGGCGCCATCAACCGCATTCCCGGCGCGGGCGAGATTCGCTCCAACCTCGCCGCCGGGGGCCGCGCGGAGGCGACGGACCTCACGCCCCGCGAACGCGAGATCTGCGCCGCGCTCGCCCCCGAACTCAAGGCGCGCGGGCTCCTCTTCGTGGGCATCGACGTCATTGCCGGGCACCTGACGGAGATCAACGTCACCTCGCCCACCGGTATCGTCGCGTTGGACCGCTTCAACGGCACGGACACGCCGGGCCTGATCTGGGACGCCATCGCAGCAAAGGTCGGAAAATGAACAACCGCGTTCCCCGGCGTAAGCCGGGGCCCAATCGTACCGTCTCACCGCAGGGCACCGGCCTCCTGGGGGCGCGCAAAGCTTCACTTTGCGGGATGCTCCGTCGGGGCACAGAATCATGAGCGATTGGGTCATCGAACTCATCCGGCAATCCGGCTATCTCGGCGTCGCGTTCCTGATGTTCCTGGAAACCGTGTTCCCGCCGATCCCCTCGGAAGTGATCATGTCGATCGCCGGCGTCGAGGCGGGCCAGGGGCGGCTCAACCTTTACGGTGTGATCGCCTGCGGCACCGCGGGCGCGATGCTGGGCAACATCTTGTGGTACTTGTTCGCCCGCGCGCTGGGCATTCAGCGGCTCAAGCCGTTCATTGATCGTTGGGGCCGCTGGGTGACGATGGATTGGAAGGAGGTCGAGCGCGCGCAGAAATGGTTTGACCATTCGGGCACGTTCTTCGTCTTCCTCGGCCGCATGCTGCCCACCGTCCGCTCGCTCGTCTCCGTTCCCGCCGGGCTGCTCAAGATGCGCTTCAAACGCTTCTTCATCGCCTCCACGATCGGCACCGCCGGCTGGACGACGCTGCTCGCGGTTGCCGGGTTCAAGCTCGGTCAGGACTATGCCGACATCGACAAGATCATCGGCCCGGCCTCTACCGCGATCCTGGTCGTCGTGGTCGCCGCCTACATCTGGCGCGTCATCCGCTGGAAACCGGCCGAGGAGCGGCCCCAACTCTAGGAAGTCATCCCAGCGAAGGCTGGGATCTCAGCGAGTCCAGCGACCTCACCCTTTACCTGCCGTCATGCCAGCCTTCGCTGGCATGACGCACGTGCTCAAGCCCGCGGATGCGCGTTCCGGTAAACGTCCATCAAATGCGCGGCGTCCACCGCAGTGTATATCTGCGTCGAGGACAGGCTGGCATGCCCCAGCAATTCCTGGATCGAGCGCAGGTCCGCCCCGCGCCCCAATAAATGCGTCGCGAAACTGTGTCGCAGCGCATGCGGCGTCGTCCGTTCCCCCAGCCCCAGCCGCGTCCGCGCGCCCCGCACCGCCCGCCGCACGACATCGGCTGAAAGCGGTCCGCCTTTTGCGCCCCGGAACAGCGGCGCGTCACCCGTGGTCGGGTACGGACAGAGCGCGACATAGGCCTCGATCGCCTCGCGCACGGTAGGCAGCAGCGGCACGACTCGCGTCTTTTCGCGCTTGCCGGTAACCGCCAGCCGGTCCCCAAGCGGCAGCACGCGCGCGGTCAGAGCCATCGCCTCGCCGACGCGCAGGCCCCCGCCGTACAGCAGCAGCAGCACCGCCCGATCACGCGCCGCAATCCACGGATCTTCCGCCAGCCCCACTGCATCGCTCAGCGCCGCCGCATCCGCAGGCGAGATCGGCCGCGGCACGCCTCGCGCGCGCTTGGGACCCCGCACCCGCGCCAAGGCAAGCTCCGCGCCCTGTTCGATCGCGGCGAACGCCAGAAAGCCGCGCACCGCCGACAGCTCGCGTGCCGCCGACGCGTTGCCCAGCCCCTCCGCACGCCGCGCGCTCAGGAACGCGCGCAGCTCGGCGAGGTCGACGCTCAGCAGGTCCGCCGGGTCCAGCACCGCCGCGCGATGCCGCCCAAGAAAATCGATCAGCCGATGCGCCGCCGCGACATAGGCGCGCGCCGTATGCGCCGAACGTCGCCGCTCCAGCAGCAGGTGATCGCGCCATCGCGCCGCCAGCGCCGCCGCCGGATGGCCCGGAAGCTGGCTTCCTAGGGCAGCAGCCATCGCGCCATCGACCGCGTCAGCACGCCGCCCAGGAACATCAGCAGTTCCGACCCGTGCCGCGTCTCGAACGACTGTTCGGACCTTTGCCCCAGCGCCAGCATGCCGCTAGGCAGCGGCGCCTCGCAATCCAGCCGGACCAGCGCCTCGGCGCGGATCAGCTCGGATGCCGGCCCGAACAGCGGATGCCCTCGCTCGACGCCGCGCAGCAGCACGCCTGAAAAATCGCCGATCGACTTGCGCACGATGCGCGCGTCCACGAACTGCAGCCCACCCGCGTCCGCGCGAACGCCCGTGTCCCCGACGAACAACGCCATCGCCACTGCATCGACGTTGAGCATCAGCGGCCATTCCTGCGTCACGATATGGATCAGGTGATCGAACCCCTGCGCCTCCACCGCCGCCAACACCGCCTCGTGGATCGCCGCCACCGCGCCCGAATGCCCGCGCGCGAACGCGATAAGGTCCTGGTTCGCCTCCTCGACCTCCGCGACGCGCGCGCGCAGCGTCGCCAGACCCTGGGTTTCAAAGCTGATCACCTGTCCCATGACGACGATGATAGCGGCGGATCGTTAAGATGCGATGGGCAATCGGCGGCGCGTCGGCGAAATCCTTAACGCGCGCGAAACCATCTTCGATCATCCACTCTCCACCCCGTGCGGCTACCACCGGAATTTACAGTCGGGGCTCGTGGAGACGCCATGTTCGCGTACATTTTGATCGTCGGATCGGTGCTGACGGTCGTCGTGCCCCGCGACATCGTGGCTGATGCGCCGCGGCTCCACGCCGCGACGGGCGGGCTGGTCGCCGACGCGGCGCCGACGCTTGCCTATGACATGGATGCTCTCGCCGCCTACGAACTGGGCGCGCGGCCGCCCACGCCGGCGCGCCTCAGCTATGCGGGTTACGACACGCCGGGCTTTGACTGGCCCGAACTCAAGGTCGCCCACGCGACCGCCGCGGAGATTATCCGGGACAGTGGCGACGAGCAAACCACGCCGAACCAACGCCGCTAGTCGTCATCCCGGCGAAGGCCGGGATCTCAGCGGGTACAGCACCGCACGGCTTATCCGTGGCAATCCCGGCTTGCGCCAGTATGACGCCTCCTCAGACGATGCTCTGGCCCGTCGCCTTCCAGTCGGCGAGGAACCCCGCAATGCCCTTGTCGGTCAGGGGGTGGTTGAACAATTGTTTGATGATCGCCGGCGGCGCCGTCATCGCGTCCGCCCCCAGCCGTGCTGATTCCAGCACATGCACCGGGTGCCGAACGCTCGCGACCAGGATCTCGCACGCGAAATCATAATTGTCGAAGATCGTGCGGATGTCCGCGATCAGCGCCATGCCGTCGAAACCGTTGTCGTCGTGCCGCCCGACGAACGGCGACACGAACGTCGCCCCCGCCTTGGCCGCGAGCAGCGCCTGCACCGCCGAAAAGCACAAGGTGACATTGACCATCGTTCCCTCGCCCGACAGCGCCCGGCACGTCTTGAGCCCGTCAACCGTCAGCGGCACCTTTATCGCGACATTGTCGGCGATCTTGCGCATCACTTCGGCCTCCCGCATCATCGTCGCGTGGTCCAGCGCGACCACTTCCGCCGAGACGGGCCCGGAAACGACCGAACATATCTCGGCCACGACCTCCAGGAACTTGGCCCCCGACTTGTGGATCAGCGAAGGATTGGTCGTCACGCCGTCGAGCAGCCCGGCCTCCGCAAGCTCGCGGATATCGGCAATGACGGCGGTGTCGGCGAAGAACTTCATGGCGATTCGGGCTCCAGGCTGAACGCCGTCTCTACCCGACGGCATCGGCCCGGCGAAGACCGGGATATTACCTGGGCCGGAACACCGCGCTCTTCGCCCGCTCAGGTCTCGGCCTTCGTCGGGACGACGGCCGGGTGTCTAACGCCGCAACCCAAACACCCCGATCAGCAGCGGATCACCCGTCTCGCGCGGGTCGGCGCGGATCGCCGCCTCCTCGCGGGCGATCGCGCGAAAGATCGCATCTCCCGTCTTGCGGCTGACGTCGTCGGCAAGCTCCGAAAAATCGATGCCGGTGCCCGCGCGCAACACTTCGTTGACGACCCCGCTGTCGAACAGCCGTAACGCGCCGCCGACGTCCGGCAGCAGCCGGTTCACCACCGCCGTTCCCACCGCGTCGCGCAGAACGCCGGTTGCCGCGTCGGACCCGCCGCGCAGGATCGACACCGCGTCCGTAAAGCGCAGTGAACTGATCGAATCGTAGATCACCGGCGCCGCCGCGTCGGCGGCTTCCGCGGCGGCGCGGTTGACCTGGCGCAGCAGCCTGTCCCGCACCGGCGCGGTCTGCACCAGCCGTGACAGCACGCCGCTGGCGGAACCCAGCCTGTCGGGCAGCCCAATGCGAACTAGCTCGTCGGCAAAGAAGCCGTCGGGCTGCGCCAGCCGCGCGAACGCCCGCTGCGACGAAAGCGTCAGCAGCCGCCGGATCGCATCGGCAATCCCGAACCCTCCACCAAGGTCGCCGACCGTCGCGCAGCCGGGAAGCGCCAGCGCGGGCAGCAGGATCGCCGTCCCGAGCAGCGCACGTCGATCGATCGCCAAGGTCATCCTCTGGTCTCCTGTTCGCAGCGGGCGGCGTGTCAGTTGCGTTTGCCCCGGCCGTCCATGATCTAGGCCCTAGATGTCGAGAGCACGTGTCCTTTTGCTGAATGCCGCGCTTGGACCGCTGGACTATCGCATACCCAATGGCATGCACGCCGAACCCGGCTCCATCGTCCTGTGCCCCCTCGGCCCCCGCCAGCTCGCCGGCGTCGTTTGGGAGCCCGAACGCCTCGACGACGCGGGTGAGGAGGTGGGCGACAACCGCCTGCGCCCGCTGGTCGCCGCCTACGACCTGCCGCCGCTGCAGGCGCCCTTGCGCCGCCTGATCGAATGGACCTCCGGCTATTACCTGGCGCCCAAGGGGGCCGTGCTGCGCATGGCCCTGGCCTCTGCGAGTGCGCTCGACGGCGGTCGTACCGTGGTAGAATATCGCGCGACCGGACACCTGCCACCCCGCCTGACCCCGCAGCGCGAGCAGGCGCTTGAACGTATCGGCGACCGCCAGGGTCTCGTGCGCGAACTGGCCTTCGTCGCCGGCGTGTCCGATGCCGTCATCCGGGGACTGGTCAAGGCAGGTGCGATCGAGGCGGTGGAGGTCGCGGTCGACGACCCCTACCCGCGCCTCGACCCCGATCACGACCCGCCGTCGCTGGAACCCGCGCAGGCCGACGCTGCCGCCTCGCTCCGCGGGGCGATCGGCGGCGGCTTCGATCCCGTGCTGCTCGACGGCGTCACCGGCTCGGGCAAGACCGAGGTCTATTTCGAAGCCGTCGCCGCCGCCCTGCGCGCGGACAAGCAGGTCCTCGTCCTGCTCCCCGAGATCGCGCTAACCGAACCCTTCCTGCGCCGCTTCGCCGCGCGTTTCGGCTGCCCGCCAGTCGCCTGGCACTCGGATCTCCGCTCCTCCCAGCGCAGGCGGGCCTGGCGCGCCATCGTGTCGGGCGAGGCCAAGGTGGTGGTCGGCGCCCGTTCCGCGCTCTTTCTCCCGTACGTCCGGCTCGGCTTGATCGTCGTCGACGAGGCGCACGAGTCCAGCTTCAAGCAGGAAGACGGCGTCACCTACCACGCCCGCGACGTCGCGGTGATGCGCGCCAAGCTAGAGGACATCCCGGTTGTCCTTTCCTCCGCGACGCCCGCGATCGAGACCCGGCAGATGGTGGAGATCGGCCGCTACCGGGTGGTCGACCTCGCCACCCGCTTCGCCGAAGCGCAGTTGCCGGGCATCGAGGCGATTGACCTGCTCGCCGACCCGCCGCTGCGCGGCCGCTGGCTGGCGCCCCGCCTGGTGCGCGAACTCGAGGCCAATCTGCAGGCGCGCGAACAGTCGCTGCTCTTCCTCAACCGCCGGGGCTTCGCGCCGCTGACCCTGTGCCGCACCTGCGGGCATCGCTTCCAATGCCCGAATTGCACCGCATGGATGGTCGAACACCGGCTGATGGCGCGCCTCGCCTGTCACCATTGCGGTCACGTCATGCCGCCGCCGCGCCTTTGCCCGGCATGCAAGGAGGAGGACAGCCTCGTCGCCGTCGGCCCCGGCGTCGAACGCATCGCCGACGAGGTCCGCGATCTCTTCCCTGACGCCCGCGTCGCGATCGTCACCTCCGACACGATCTGGTCTCCCGCCAAGGCCGCCGAGTTCGTCGCGCGCATGGAAGAGCACGACATCGACATCGTCGTCGGCACGCAACTAGTCACCAAGGGCTACCACTTTCCCAACCTGACGCTGGTCGGCGTCGTCGACGCGGACCTCGGCCTGTCCGGCGGCGACCTGCGCGCCGCGGAGCGCACCTTTCAACAGATTGCCCAGGTCGCCGGCCGCGCCGGGCGCGGCGCCAAGCCCGGCCGCGTGTTCGTACAGACGCACGACCAGACCGCCCCCGTCATTCAGGCGCTGATCACCGGCGACGCCGCCAGCTTCTACGAGGCGGAAACGGAGGCCCGGCGCGAGGCCGCCATGCCGCCTTTCGGCCGCCTTGCTGCGATCATCGTCACTTCCGAAGACAGCGCCGACGCCGCCGACGCCGCCCGCCGCATCGGCCGTGCCGCGCCTCAAGTTCCCGACATGGCGGTCTACGGCCCCGCCCCGGCCCCGCTCGCCATGCTGCGCGGCCGCCATCGCCAGCGCCTGCTGGTCCACGCAAGCCGCGCACTGGACGTCCAGGACATCATCCGCGACTGGCTCGGCGCAATAGACGTCCCGCGCGGCGTGCGCGTGTCCGTGGATGTCGACCCGTACAATTTTCTCTAGACCGGGATGAACCGGCTGACGGGCCGACTCGGGGGAACCTGCCGATGTTCAAGTGCCTTCTCCTGATCACCGCCGCGCTGCTTGCCCCCGCCCCCGCCTGGGCGGCCTGGCATGAGGCCAGCAGCGCCCACTTCGTGGTCTACTCGGACGACAAACCCGAGCGGCTGAAGGCGTTTGCGGACAGGCTCGAGCGGTTCGACACGGCGTTCCGCTACTGGCGCGGGCTTCCTGATCCCCCAGTCGGCAACGCCAATCGCCTCCATATCTTTGTCGCGCCCAGCATGGGCGCCGTGCAGCGGCTCGCGGGTCGAAACGCGCAAAACATCGCAGGCTTCTATATCGGCCGTGCCTCCGGACCGGTCGCGTTCGTTCCCCGGCGTACGGGAGGCGATGCGAACGACCTTTCCGCCGAGGCCGTGTTCTTTCACGAATACGCCCACCACCTGATGCTCGCCACCTATACGGGGGCATTCCCGGCCTGGCTTGTTGAAGGCTTCGCCGAGTTCCACGCCAATGTGAAGTTCGAGCCTGATGGTAGCGTCGCCTTCGGCCTACCCCCGCTTTATCGAGCCTACGGGATCTTCAACCAAAGCAGCCTGCCGCTCGCCAGGATGCTGAGCGGCGACTACCAGCGCCTGTCGATCGACCAGGTGCAGGCGCTCTACGGCCGCGGTTGGCTCCTTACCCACCTGCTGAGCTTCGAGCCGGCGCGAAAGACGCAGCTTGCAACCTATTTGCGGCTCATCAACGAAGGACGAAGCGCCGCGGAGGCGGCGACCATCGCGTTTGGCGATCTTGGGGCTCTCGACAAGGAGCTCGATCGTTACGCCAATCAGCGTAGGCTGCGCTACCAACCCATCCCCGCGTCGGCGCTTAAGGTGCCCGCCGTCTCCGTGCGCGCGCTAAGCCCCGGGGAGGGCGCGCTCATGCCGCTTCGCATGCGGTCTATCAGGGGCGTGAGCGCATCCAACGCGGCCGCCTTGATCCCGCCCGCCCGCAAGATCGCCGCCGCCTATCAAACCAATGCCGTGGTGCAGGGCTGGCTGGCCGAGATGGAATACGACGCCCGCAATTACGACGCCGCCGAAGCCGCTGCGGATCGCGCTCTCGCGGCCGATCCGAAGAACGGGCAGGCGCTAGTCTACAAAGGGCGGGTGCGAATGGCGCGTGCGATTGCAGCCAAGACGAAAGAACCGGCGGTCTGGCGCGATGTCCGTCGTTGGTTCGTGGAGGCTAGTCGAGTCGACAGTGAGGACGCGGAGCCCAAGGTGCTGTTCCACTCGACCTTCGCGGCCGCCGGCATCGCGCCGACGCGCAACGCCGTGGAGGCGCTCCTCTACGCGCAGCAATTGGTGCCGCAGGACACAAGTCTGCGCATGCAGGTGGTTCACCAGTACATGATCGACGGCAAGGCGGAACATGCGCGAAGGCTGCTCGGTCCCGTTGCCTATAATCCCCATGGCGGGGTCGGCCGCGAATGGGCCGCCAAGATCATGGCGGAACTGACCCGGAACGACACCAAGGCCGCGCTTGCCCGGTGGGACGAGGCGCAGGCCGCGATGGCCGGGAGCGAGGCCGGTAACTGACCGCTCCGCGCCCCGCCCAAGCTTACTTCGTCAGCACCACCAATTCCGTGCGCCGGTTCTCCGCCTGCCCTTGCGCGGTGGCGTTGCTTGCCTCGGCCCCCGTCTCCCCGCCCGACGCCGTGTCGATGCGATCGGCGGCGACACCCTTCGCGACCAGCCCCGCCTTGACCGCGTCCGCGCGACGCGCGCCGAGGTCCGCATTGGCATCGGCCCCGCCGCGCGCGTCGGCATAGCCAACCAGCCGCACCCGCGCCGCGGGGTACGCGCTCAGGATCTGCGCGATGCCGTCCACGGTCGCCCGGTCAACGGCGCGAATGTCTGCCCGGCCCGTGTCGAAGTTCAATCGTTCGAACTCGAACGTGCGCGGTGTTCCTTCGTTCGACGCCAGATAGGCCTGCAGGTCGTAGCCGATCGTGCGCGGCGCGAGCGTCATCGCACCGCCGTTCGGCAACACAACGCGCTGCTCGGCCACCTGAACGGGTCCGGTGGCCGCCGTCGGCGCGCGTGCCACGCCATTGTCCGCCGGGGGCGCCGCGCCGATCGGTTCGACATTGTCGCAGCTGCGAAGGCCGAAGACGAGCAAGGCGAACAAGGCCAGCGAACCCAAAATCCACGGCAGCCAGCTTCGGCCGCCCTCCACGTGGATCTCACGCGCACCGTGCACGGCGGCGCCGCTCGCGGCTCCCGTTGATACGTTCTGCCCCGCGAGCATCCACCCCGCGCGTACCTCGCTCGCGGCCCGCGTCAGGTTCACATGCTCTTCCACCCGCGCGACATCGCCCAGCCCGACGAAATGATGATGGCCGTCCGGCGATGTGACGCGCTTCAGCTTGATCCGCGCATCCGCGCCCGCGCCTTCGATGCCGTCAACCTGGCCCAGCGTTTCGCCGTCGCTGCCGATCACGGGCATGTCTTTGCGGATTGTGCTTGGATCGATCATTAACGGGCTCCCTGTTGTTCCCGCTTTAATCGCTGCGGTCCTCTCCTGTTCCCGCATGACCGCTCGGTTTAGAGCAGCCCGCCGCCTTCGCGCGCGAGAAGCGCCGCCTTGCGCTCCAGCCCCCAGGCGTAACCTCCCGCCGATCCGTCGCCCCTCCGCGCGCGGTGGCAGGGCACGAGCACCGCGAGCGGATTGGCGCCGCACGCGGTCCCCGCCGCCCGCGCCGCGCCCGGCTTGCCCGCGCGCGCCGCCAGCGCCGCGTAGCTGACGGTCTGGCCCGGCGGCACGCGGGAGAGTTCGCGCCACACCGCCTGCTGGAACGCGGTGCCGCCAATGTCGAGCGGCAGATCCTGCGCCCGTTCGGGCGCGGCGACCGCCGCGAGGGCCTGTTGCGCCAATCCCCTCATCTCCTCGCCGCCGGGGCGGATGTCGGCATTCGGGAACCTCGCTTCCAAGTCCGCTTGCCCCTCAGCGCCATCTACGAAGGCGAGCCGGCACACGCCTTGGTCGGTGGCGGCGATCAGCATCGGTCCCCAGGCGCTGTCCGCGACGACCCAACGGACAGTTTTCCCCCGCCCGCCGTCCCGCCACGCCGAAGGTGTCATCCCGAGCCTTTGTCTGGCTTCCCTGTAAAAGCGGGACGGACCCGAGAACCCGGCATCGTAGATCGCCTCGGTCACGCTTGCGCTGCGATCGAGCGCCTGCTCCAGTTGCCGGCCCCGCTTGGCCCGGGCAAAGGCGGCGGGCGTCACGCCGGTGGCGCGCTTGAACAGGCGGTGAAAGTGCTGGGGCGAGTAACCGACCGCACCGGCCAGCGCAGCGAGGTTGAGCGGCGACCGTTCCTCGGACAGCAAAAGGTAAGCGCGGCGCAGCGCAATCTCTTCGCGGCTGACCTCGTCGGGCAAGCATCGCCGGCAACTGCGAAAGCCCGCGCCGCGCGCGACAGCACCGTCGGCGAAGAAGATCACGTTCTCGCGTCGCGGATGCCGCGCGGCGCAGGACGGCCTGCAATAGATCCCCGTGGTCTTGACCGCGCCGACGAAGCAGCCGTCGAATGCCCGATCCCGCCTGCTGAACGCGGCCCAGGCCTCGTCATCATTGATGGGTGGACACATCGCCGTTGATTCGCTTTCCATCACCCGACTATGCACGGGCGGTCGCGTCGCCGCATCCCGCCGCTTGCTTTCAAACCCGGCTGCGCGCGCAGCCCGCCTTGCATCGGGGCGCACCCTTTGCTAACCGCCCGGCGACCCATTTGGGGACTCCTCCGCGAGTTCCCCGTCCGGTTGGGCCGCACATTCAGATCTGGAGCATTTCACGCGTGGAGAATTCCGGCGGCATTGGGGCTAGCCTGGCCGGGCGCTACGCGATCGCTTTGTTCGATCTCGCGCGCGAGGACAAGGAAGTCGACGGCGTCACCGCCGACCTCGGCATGATCCGCCAGACGCTGGACGGCCCGTCCGATTTTCGGGAGCTGACGACCTCTCCGCTGCTCAGCCGGGATCTCGCGGCGCGCGCGGTCGATGCCGCCGCCGCGAGCATGGGTCTGGGCCGCACTACCACCAAATTCCTGGGCGTCCTCGCCGCCAATCGTCGCCTTGGGCAGCTGCCCGCGATCATTCGCGCCTTTCGCGAGCTTGCCGCGCGCCACCGCGGCGAGATGACGGCGCATGTGACCTCCGCGCACGCGCTCGACGACGATCAGGTCGCCGCGCTCCGCGCCAACCTTCGCACCCGCTTCGGGACCGATGTCGCCGTTGAACCGACCGTCAACCCCGACATCCTGGGCGGGCTGATCGTTCAGGTCGGCTCCCAGATGATCGACGGGTCGATCCGCACCAAATTGAACACGCTCGCCGCAGCGATGAAAGGCTGAAAATGGACATCCGCGCCGCCGAAATCTCCAAGGTCATCCGCGAACAGATCGCGGGCTTCGGCACCGAAGCCCAGGTTTCCGAAGTCGGCACCGTGCTGTCCGTCGGCGACGGCATCGCTCGCATCCACGGCCTCGACAACGTTCAGGCGGGCGAGATGATCTCCTTCCCCGGCGGAATTCAGGGCATGGCCCTGAACCTGGAGGCGGACAATGTCGGCGCCGTGATCTTCGGCAACGACAGCGCCATTAAGGAAGGCGACACCGTCAGGCGGACGGGCACGATCGTCGACGTCCCCGTCGGCAAGGGCCTGCTCGGCCGCGTCGTCGACGGTCTCGGCAACCCGATCGACGGCAAGGGCCCGATCGAGTTTTCCGAACGCCGCCGCGTCGAGAGCAAGGCGCCCGGCATCATCCCGCGCAAGTCGGTGCACGAGCCCGTGCAGACCGGCCTCAAGGCGCTGGACGCGCTCGTCCCTGTCGGCCGCGGCCAACGCGAGCTGATTATCGGCGACCGCCAGACCGGCAAATCCGCCGTGGCGCTCGACACGTTCATCAACCAGCGCGAGGCGCACAAGGGCACCGACGAGAACGAGAAGCTCTACTGCATCTACGTCGCCATAGGACAGAAGCGCTCCACGGTGGCGCAGATCGTCCGCGCCCTCGAAGAGAACGGCGCGATGGAATATTCCATCGTCGTCGCCGCGACCGCGTCCGAACCCGCGCCGCTGCAGTTCCTCGCGCCCTACACCGGCTGCACGATGGGCGAATATTTCCGCGACAACGGCATGCATGCCGTGATCGTCTACGACGACCTGTCCAAGCAGGCGGTGGCCTACCGCCAGATGTCGCTGCTGCTGCGCCGCCCGCCGGGCCGCGAAGCCTATCCCGGCGACGTCTTCTACCTGCACTCTCGCCTGCTGGAGCGCGCCGCCAAGCTCAACGAGGCCAACGGCTCCGGTTCGCTTACCGCTCTGCCGATCATCGAAACGCAGGCGGGCGACGTGTCGGCCTACATTCCGACGAACGTCATCTCGATCACCGACGGCCAGATCTTCCTTGAGACGGAACTGTTCTACCAGGGCATCCGCCCGGCCATCAACGTCGGCCTGTCCGTGTCCCGCGTCGGTTCCGCCGCGCAGACCAAGGCGATGAAGAAGGTGTCTGGCTCGATCAAGCTGGAGCTGGCGCAATACCGCGAAATGGCGGCGTTCGCGCAGTTCGGCTCCGACCTCGACGCCTCTACGCAGAAGTTGCTGAACCGCGGCGCGCGGCTGACCGAACTGCTCAAGCAGGCGCAGTTCAGCCCGATGCCGTTTGAGGAGCAGACCGTGTCGATCTACGCGGGCACGCAAGGCTTCATCGACGCCGTGCCGGTGGAACGCGTCACCGCCTACGAAGGCGCGATGCTCAGCCACATGCGCGCGCAGCATGCGGACATTCTCGGCACGATCCGCTCGTCCAAGGCGCTGGACGACAAGACCGCGGCGTCGCTGAAGTCCGCGCTGACCGACTTCGGCAAGACCTTCGGGTAAATCGTCATGCCGGCGGAAGCCGGGACCCAAGATCGCAATCTATCCGGAAACAACGGTGTTCTTGGGTTCCGGCCTTCGCCGGAATGACTAAAGCAGGAAACGAATGGCCTCCCTCAAAGCCCTCAAGAACCGCATCGGCTCGGTCAAGTCGACGCAGAAGATCACAAAGGCGATGAAGATGGTCGCCGCCGCCAAACTGCGTCGCGCGCAGATGGCGGCTGAGGCCGGCCGTCCGTACGCCGAGCGTCTCAACGCGGTCATGGCCAATCTCGCGTCCAAGGTGACGGTTGGCCCCGATAGCCCGCGTCTGCTCGCCGGCACCGGCTCCGATCAGGTCCACATGATCGTCGTCGCGACCTCCGAGCGGGGTCTCGCCGGCGCGTTCAACTCCAACATCGTCCGCGCGGCCCGCGCGAAGGCACATGCGCTGACCGCCGCCGGTAAGACGGTCAAATTCTACCTGATCGGCAAGAAGGGCCGCCCGGTCATCCAGCGCCTCTTCCCGGGCCAGATCGTCCACCAAGTCGATCAGTCCGCGATCAAGAACGTCGCCTTTACCGACGCGCTCGAAGTCTCCCGCGACCTTACCGCCCGCTTTGAAGGCGGCGAGTTCGACATCGCGCACCTTTTCTACGCGCGTTTCCAGTCGGCGCTGGTGCAGGTCCCGACCGAGCAGCAGCTGATCCCCGTCGATCTATCGCAGGTCGCCGCGAACGACACGGTCGGCGTCTCCTCGGCGGTCGAGTACGAGCCCGACGAAGAGGCGATCCTCGCCGAACTCCTGCCGCGCAACGTCGCCATCCAGCTCTTCCGCGCGATGCTGGAAAACGCCGCGTCCGAACAAGGGTCGCGCATGAACGCGATGGACAACGCCACCCGCAACGCCGGCGACATGATCAACCGGCTCTCAATCCAGTACAACCGCACGCGGCAAGCCGCGATCACCACCGAACTCGTCGAGATCATCTCGGGCGCCGAAGCGCTCTAGAAAAGATAAGGAAGCACCATGGCAACCGCCGCAATCAGCCCCACCACCAACAATGTCGGCCGCGTCAGCCAGGTTATCGGCCCCGTCGTCGACGTCTCGTTCGACCAGGACAACCTGCCCGCGATCCTGTCGGCGCTCGAAACCGAGAATAACGGCACGCGTCTCGTGCTCGAGGTCGCGCAGCATCTGGGCGAGAACACCGTCCGCACCATCGCCATGGACGCGACGGACGGCCTGACCCGCGGCCAGTCCGTGCGCGACACCGGCTCGCAGATCCGCGTTCCGGTCGGCCCCAAGACGCTCGGCCGCATCATGAACGTCATCGGTGAACCCATCGACGAGCGCGGCCCCATCGGCAACGTCGATACCGCGCCAATCCATGCCGAAGCGCCGCTCTTCATGGACCAGTCGACCGAGAACGCGATCCTCGTCACCGGCATCAAGGTCATCGACCTGCTCGCCCCCTATGCCAAGGGCGGCAAGATCGGCCTGTTCGGCGGCGCCGGCGTCGGCAAGACCGTGCTCATCCAGGAACTGATCAACAACATCGCCAAGGGCCACGGCGGCACGTCGGTGTTCGCCGGCGTCGGCGAGCGCACGCGCGAGGGCAACGACCTCTACCACGAGTTCCTCGACGCCGGCGTCATCGCGAAGAACGAAGCGGGCGAGGCGATCTCCGAAGGCTCCAAGGTCGCTCTCGTCTACGGCCAGATGAACGAGCCGCCGGGCGCCCGCGCCCGCGTCGCGCTGTCCGGCCTCACTATCGCCGAGTACTTCCGCGATGTCGAAGGCCAGGACGTGCTGTTCTTCGTCGACAACATCTTCCGCTTCACCCAGGCCGGCTCCGAAGTGTCGGCGCTGCTCGGCCGCATCCCCTCGGCCGTGGGCTATCAGCCCACCCTGTCCACCGACATGGGCGCGCTGCAGGAGCGGATCACGTCGACCAACAAGGGTTCGATCACCTCGGTGCAGGCGATCTACGTCCCCGCGGACGATCTCACCGATCCCGCGCCCGCGACGTCGTTCGCCCACTTGGACGCGACCACCGTGCTCAACCGCGCGATCTCCGAACTCGGCATCTACCCCGCGGTCGATCCGCTCGACTCCACCTCGCGCGTGCTCAACGCGCGCACGGTCGGCCAGGAGCACTACGACACCGCGCGCGCCGTCCAGTCGCTGCTGCAGCGCTACAAGTCGCTGCAGGACATCATCGCCATCCTCGGCATGGACGAGCTGTCGGAAGAGGATAAGCTGACCGTCCAGCGGGCCCGCAAGATCCAGCGCTTCCTGTCGCAGCCCTTCCACGTCGCCGAGGTCTTCACCGGCATTCCGGGCAAGTTCGTGCCGATCGAGGAAACGGTTCGCTCCTTCAAGGCGGTCGTCGACGGAGAATACGACCATCTGCCCGAAAGCGCCTTCTACATGGTCGGTGGCATCGACGAGGCCGTGGCCAAGGCCGAGAAGATGGCGCAGGACGCGTAAGTGAGCATCGAGCTGAACTGGGCGACGTTCCGCCGCCTGGTTCAGCTCGAATTGGCCGCGCTGCTTCTTCTTTTTCCGGTTGGCGTCCTCGAGTTATTCATTCCCGGCTATCACCAGCTCGATCAAGCCTTCGAACGCCAGGCTGCTGACTACGGCTTCCGCGAAGCTCCGGCAGCGGTGGCGTTGGCGATTTTCCTAACTTTTCTGGTGGCTTACATCTGGTCGCTTCTTGGTCTGTTAAAACGAAAGGCCAGCGCACGGTCGGTGTATCTAGGAACGCACGTTTTCGGCTGGCTCCTGTCCTGGGTTCTTCTGAGATCGGTTCATGGTCCCATCAAGCGAGTGAGTTCATTGCCACGATCACGGCGATGGTTTCGGGAGCGATCCTCCTTCTCGCCTACTCGCGCGAGCACGGCCAGGTCTGGTTCGACGCTTCTATCAAGGATTGACGCTCACATGCCCCTCCGTTTCGAACTCGTAACCCCCGAACGCCTCGTCCGCGCCGACGACGTCCACATGGTCGTCGTGCCCGGCACCGAGGGCGACTTCGGCGTTCTGGAGGGTCACGCGCCTTTCATGTCGACGATGCGTCCCGGCGAACTCGCCGTCTACCGCACGGACGGCGCGGAGCCTGAGCGGATCGCGCTGGAAGGCGGGTTCGCCGAGGTCAACGAGCGCGGCCTGACAGTGCTGGCCGAACAGCTGGGCTAGTCACCCGGCGCGGGGCCGCGTCTGCCCGCGCCACAGCCACAGCCCGCCCGCTATGATCAGCGCCATGCCCGCGACCGATAGGGCGTCGGGAACGTCGCCGAACACGACCACGCCCGCCGCTACCGCGACGATCAATTGGCAATAGGTCGTCGGCGCCACGGTCGCCGCGCTCGCCAGTTCGGTCGATCGGAAGATAAGCCAGTGTCCCGTGGTAGCGGTCACCGCCACGAACGCGCACCGCGCCACCACCGTCCATTCGGGCATGCCGACCCGGAGCAGCGGGTCGCCGGTCAGGTGCCCCGCCAGGCTCGCGGCGATCAGCATCGGCGTCGCGCTCACCGCCAGCACCATCTGCAGCGGCATCGCCTCCGCCGTTCCCGCCGCGCGACGGTTAAGCATCATCAGCACCGCCATCGCCAACGCCGCCCCCAGCGGCAGCAGCGCCGCCAGCCCCAATTCCGCGAGATTGGGCCGCAGCACGATCAGCACGCCCGCGAACGCCAGCGCGATGGCCACCCCCGTCGCACGCGGGATCCGCTCCTTCAGAAACAACGCTGACAGCAGCACGGTTATCAGCGGGCTGGTGAACACGATCGCCGTCGCATCGGCGAGAGGCATGACATGCACCCCCAGGAAGAAGCCCAGCGTCGCCGCCGCCACCGCCGCGCCGCGCGCGATCTGCAGGCCCGGCCGCGGCACGCGAAACCCGTGACGCCCGCGCGCCGCCGCGACGATCGCCACCAGCCCCGCCGCGCCGAACGCATAGCGCAACGCCGCGATCGCTGACCCTGGCCACTGCCCCGCCATTGTCTTGACCACCGCGTCGCCCAGCGACAGCAGCATGAAACCGGCTAGCGCCAGCAGGAGGGCCTTGCGGCTGTTTTGAACCATGGCGCACCCTCTAGCCCCGCCCCGCCGCCGGTCCACCCCCGCGACGCCGCCGCGCCGGTTAGGCAATTGTCAAAGTTTGCCCCCTATTCACCATCCGATCAGTCGCACGACCGCGAACGAAAAACGAAAAGGGTTCGTCGCCATCATGAGCGCATTCGGCAAACGAGGTCCCGCCGCCGGCGGCAGCCCGCGCGGCTCGTTCGGCGTCGCCCGCCCCATGAAGGGCGGCGCGATCATCCCGGGCGGCGATCAGTTCCCGCCGCTCGACAGCGTCGCCTTGCCGGTCGACGAGGACGAAGGGCTGCTGGCGTCCGGCTCCGACGCAATGGACCGTCTCTCCGCCCGGCAGGCAGGCCCGTCCGAATCCGGCTCCTCGCGGCAGGAAGGGTTCGAGGCTTCGATCCACAAGATCAAGGAACAGGTGCTTCCCCGCCTGCTCGAACGCGTTGACCCGGAAGCCGCGGCGACCCTGTCGAAGGACGAACTGGCGGAGGAGTTCCGCCCGATCATCGGCGAAGTGCTGGCCGAGCTCAAGCTAACGCTGAACCGCCGCGAACAGTTCGCGCTGGAAAAGGTGCTCGTCGACGAGTTGCTGGGCTTGGGCCCGTTGGAGGAGCTGCTCGCCGACAGCGAGATCTCCGACATCATGGTCAATGGTCCGGACCAGACCTACATCGAGAAAAAGGGCAAGCTTCAGCTCGCGCAGATCCAGTTTCGCGATGAGGAGCATCTGTTCCAGATCGCGCAGCGCATCGTCAACAAGGTCGGCCGCCGCGTCGACCAGACGACCCCGCTCGCCGACGCCCGCCTGCCCGATGGCTCGCGCGTCAACGTCATCGTCCCGCCGCTATCCCTCAAGGGCACGGCGATCTCCATCCGTAAGTTCTCCGAAAAGCCGATCACGCTGGACATGATGCAGGGCTACGGTTCGATGTCGGTCAAGATGGCGACCTGTCTCAAGATCGCCGGCGCAGCGCGCATGAACGTCATCATCTCGGGCGGTACCGGCTCGGGCAAGACGACGATGCTCAACGCCCTGTCCAAGATGATCGACCCGGGCGAACGCGTGCTGACGATCGAGGACGCGGCCGAGCTCCGCCTGCAGCAGCCGCACTGGCTGCCGCTGGAAACGCGCCCTCCCAACCTCGAAGGCCAGGGCGAGATCTCCATTCGCGACCTCGTCAAGAACGCGCTGCGTATGCGTCCGGACCGCATCATTCTGGGCGAAATCCGCGGCTCGGAGTGTTTCGACCTCCTGGCTGCGATGAACACCGGCCACGATGGCTCGATGGCGACGCTGCACAGCAACTCCCCGCGCGAATGCCTCGCGCGTATGGAGAACATGGTCATGATGTCCGACATCAAGGTGCCTAAGGAAGCGATCTCGCGTCAGATCGCCGACTCCGTGGATATCATCATCCAGGTCAAGCGCCTGCGCGACGGGTCGCGCCGCACCACCAACATCACCGAAGTGATCGGCATGGAAGGCGACGTCATCGTCACCCAGGAACTGTTCAAATTCGAATATCTTGACGAAAGCGCCGACGGTAAGATCATCGGCGAATACCGCTCGATGGGCCTGCGCCCCTACACGCTTGAAAAGGCCAAGCAATACGGCTTTGACGCCCCTTATCTCGAGGCGTGTCTCTAAAAGAATCTCTTCCGCTTCCCGGGAGAGGAGGTGAGGGTCTTGGCCGCGGATCAGACGCATAAGCGCGACGTCACCCCTTCAGTGCCACCGCCAATCCAACAATCGCCGCGACAAAGCCAAACAGGCTGATCGCCCCCCACGGCACCAGCCCGACGCGATCGAGATCGCGCCGCCGCGCCTGTCGCCATTCTGCAAAGCCCGCGAGGACGGCGAGCAGCGCGGCGCATGCCGTTCCCGTCCAAAGCCCCGCTTGCGTCACTGTCTCTCCTGTCCCAAGCTCGCCGCCGACATCTGACGGAGACCCGACCCATGCGCCAGCCTTTGCTCCTCGCCTTGCTCGCCGCCGCCGCGCCGCTCGTCTCCTGCGCGGGCACAGGCGCGAATGCCGACGGCACGGCCGCCGTCTCGCAAGCCGCGCTTGCCGCCGCCGTCGCCGCCCCCACCCGCACGCCCGCCAACGTCGCACGCGACCGTTACCGCAATCCGCTGCAGACGCTGTCCTTCTTTGGCGTGGGACCGACCGAGACGGTCGTCGAGGTGTCGCCCGGCGGCGGCTGGTACACGGAGATCCTGGCACCCTACCTGTCGCAAGGCCGTTATTACGCGGTGGCCAGCGAGCGCGGCCTGGGCGGGCTCAACCGGCTCAAGGCCGCCAATCCGGCGCTCTACGGCAACATCCTGACCGCGTCCTTCCCGGCGCGCGGCAGCGAGACGCGCGTGCCGGACGGCACCGCCGACACCGTGCTGACGTTCCGCAACGTCCACAACTGGCATATGTCGGGCCCCGGCAACGCGCAGGAAGCGTTCAACCAGATGTATGCCATGCTGAAGCCGGGCGGCGTCCTGGGCGTGGTCGAACACCGCCTGCCCGAGAACATGCCGGCGGAAATGGAATTGAAGAGCGGCTACATGAAGCGCAGCTCGGTCGTCGGCTTCGCAACGACCGCCGGCTTCCGGCTCGACGGCGAATCCGACATCAACGCCAACCCGCGCGACACGCACGATCATCCCGAAGGCGTGTGGACGCTTCCCCCCAACTTCCGGCTGGGCGACAAGGACCGCGCCAAATACGCTGCGATCGGCGAAAGCGACCGCATGACGCTGCGCTTCGTCAAGCCGCGCTGATCCGGGTCGACGCGGGCGACTGAACCGGTCCGCGCCTACTTGGCCAGCTTGTCGACCTTGGCCTGCAGCTCGGCCAGTTGCGCTTTCAGATCGGCCACTTCGTCCACCTGCGGCTTGTCCGGCTTGGGCACGAACGCGCCAGCGGCCCTTTCGAACATCTCGATGTTTCGCTTGGCGATCTCCGCCAGCGGCGAGCCCGCGAACGCCCCCGTCATCGCGTCGCGCACCTGCGCGTTGCTCTTGGCGAACGCGTCCATCGACGCTTCCAGATACTGCGGCACCATCCCCGCACTAGTCCCGCCGTACAGCCCGATCAGCTGGCGCAGGAAGTTGGCGGGCAGCATCGTCGCGCCGCGCCCTTCCGCTTCCATGATGATCTGCGTCAGCACCGAATGCGTGATGTCCTCGCCCGTCTTGGCGTCCAGGACAACGAACTCGCGGCCCTCGCGCGTCAGCGCCGCCAGATGCTCAAGCGTGATGTAGGCGGACGTTTCGGTGTTGTAGAGCCGCCGGTTGGCGTACTTCTTGATGATCACGGCGTCCGGACCGCCGCCCCCTTTGGCGCCGTTCGTTCCATTCCCATTGGCGGTCGCCATGTCGCGTGTTCCTTCTTGTCGCCGGTTACCACCCTCCTACGCCGCACTGCAACAAGAGCGCGTTAACTTGGGCTGTTGCCGCTTTGCCGCCGCGCGGAGCGCATGGTAACGGGACTGTTCACCTTCGTCCCGGAGCTCTCATGACCGAAGTCGTCATCACCGCCGCTCGCCGCACCGCCGTTGGCAGCTTCCTCGGCCATTACGCCGGGACCCCGGCGCACGAACTCGGCCGCGTCGCGATCGAAGCCGCTCTGTCGGACGCCGGCGTCGCGCCCGCCGACGTGTCGGAGGTCATTCTCGGCCAGGTCCTCACCGCCGCCGCCGGCCAGAATCCGGCGCGCCAGACCTCGATGGCTGCGGGTATTCCCAAGGAAGTGCCCGCCTGGGGCGTCAACCAGGTCTGCGGCTCGGGCCTGCGCTCGGTCGCGCTCGCCAGTCAGGCGATCCGCACCGGCGACGCCAGCATCGTGGTCGCCGGCGGGCAGGAGAACATGTCGCTGTCGCCGCATGCCGCCGCGATGCGATCCGGGACCAAGATGGGCGGCGTCTCGCTGGTCGACACGATGATCGTTGACGGCCTGACCGACGTGTTCAACGGATACCATATGGGCATGACGGCGGAGAATTTGGCCGAACAGTATCAGATCGGCCGCGACGCGCAGGACGCATTCGCCGCCGCCTCGCAGAACAAGGCCGAGCGCGCGCGCGCGTCGGGCCGCTTCGATGCGGAGATCGCCGCCGTTACGCTCAAGACGCGCAAGGGCGAGACGCGGGTCGATCGCGACGAGTTCATCCGCGAAGGCGTCGAGGTCGCCTCGCTCGCCGGTCTCAAGCCCGCGTTCAAGCGCGACGGCGGCACCGTCACCGCCGCCAACGCATCGGGATTGAACGACGGCGCGGCCGCGCTCGTCCTGATGTCGCGGGAGGAAGCGGAGCGCCGCGGCAGCCCGATCCTCGCGCGCGTCGCGTCCTGGGCGTCGGCTGGCGTCGATCCTGCGATCATGGGTATCGGCCCCGTTCCCGCCAGCCGCCGCGCGCTGGAGAAGGCTGGCTGGACGATCCGCGATCTCGACCTGATCGAAGCCAACGAGGCCTTCGCCGCCCAAGCCCTCGCCGTCGGGCAGGAACTCGCCTGGGACGCGGAGATCGTCAACGTCAACGGCGGCGCCATCGCCATCGGTCACCCCATCGGCGCCAGCGGCGCGCGCATCCTGACGACGCTGATCCACGAGATGGGCAAGCGCGACGCCAGAAAGGGTCTCGCCACGCTGTGCATCGGCGGCGGCATGGGCATCGCCCTGTGCATCGAACGCCCTTGAGCGGCGGGTTCCGGGCAACCGGATGCGGTTCGAGTCGTTCACCAGCCGACACCAGCCCAAAGGACCCCGCATGAACCGTTTCGCCGCCCTCCTCCTGCCGATCAGCCTGGCCGCATGCTCGGGCGGCGGCGGCAAGGCCGAACAAACTGCGGATCAACTCGAAAAAGCGGCGGACCAGAGTGATGCGACGTCCGCCGCAGTTCTGGAAAACGCCGCTGACCAGGTTCGCGCGACGGGCGACACCTCCGCGCTCTCCGACCCCAACTCGCCGACACAAAGGGCGCTGGAGAACGCGGCTGCGATCAATCCCACGGGCGTCGGAAGCAACGTCACGGCGACCACCGGCCCCACTCCCGCCCCCCCGCCCAAGCAGGCTCTGCCCAACTATGACGGGCAGCGGCTGAACCGCGATGAACAGGGCAACCTCCAGCCGCGCCCCAAGATAATCCCGCCAAACGCCCGCGATTGATCGGACATAGGACAACGCACGTGCGCTTGTGCGGCCTGCCCTTAGGCTGCTAAGCTCGCGCCCACGCACCCGTAGCTCAGCTGGATAGAGTGGCGCCCTCCGAAGGCGTAGGTCAGAGGTTCGAATCCTCTCGGGTGCGCCAATCTTGATTAGCGTAGGTTCCTCGGCTCTTCCCGATCTCCAGTAAGCTGCGGCTTACGGGCGAACGCCGGTCATGGCGCCATACGGTGTCCCTGCGGGCGCAGGCCGGCGTAAGCCGGGGTGACCGTCGCGTGGCGCTTGGCTGGCAGCGTGGTGTCGCCCATATCATCGCTGGTTGTTGCCTTCCCGCCACGGCTGACCCGCGCCTGCAGGTCTTCCAGGCGGTAGACGACGCGGCCGACGATTCTAAGTAGCGAGGGTCGGTGCCCCAGGTCCGGTGCTTTCGAGTGTGCGGTCGGACAGCCCAAGAAAGCGCCCGGAGTCTGGCGTGCGCAGGTATTGTCGCGGCAGGGTCGCGGGTTGAGCGGACTTCGGTCCTGCCTCCAAGGGCTCTTGGGCGTTCGCGAAATGCAAGCGGCCATGACGGGGCACGTTGGCGAAGCGGGATGGGCAAGCCAGGCGATGTCGAAACCGGGCGAGATACGCTGGCCGTGAGCAGACGGTTTGGTTGCGGCAGAACTCAGCCGACGTGGCGACGGCGGCAGCGAGGGCGCGCCGAGCATGGATGGTGGCCACGTTAGCGATAGCCTGGCTTTGATCGGGTGGGCGGACAAGATGTCCAACGCAGATTCCACACGAATCGGCATGTGGGGCTTCAGTCACGGTGGCTTCGTGACTCTTGGCGCGCTCAAAGCAACTGAACGCCTGAGGGCAGCCGCGATCGTCGGCGCTCCGACCGACCTCGTGAACACCAAGCGCCGCGCCGAATTCGATGAATTCGAATATCCGCACGTCATCAAAGATTATTCACAAGACAACGAAGGGGATTGGCTCGGCTCTCGCCCATCCGATGGCCGGGGAAGTTCTCGACGCGAACCCCTTCCCTCATTCTTCATGACGGAGTTGACCCGCGCGTCGAGCCCACGGATCCCATATCTCTCGAGAGTGAGTTGCAGCGTCTCCAGCGCTCCTATCGCCTGAAGATCTATGAGGGCGGGTCGCACGCGTTGGTCGAGAACGGTTTGGACATGCGGCGCGAGCTCGGCCGGTGGTTCGATGCCTACGTGCGCGACAAAACCGCTGGCTCGATGAACGGCGTTGCCGCCCTCCACCTGAGGATCGAGCCCCAAGCTAAGCAGGCGCCGGCCGACATCGTGCGCAATCTAGAGAGTGCCAAGCTGTGTTCGTGAGCGGACCGATCAGAGCTTCGGCGATCTCGCAATAGCTCGCATCGTCCAATCGGCCGTCGAGGGCGCGCAACGCAAGCACGAGGCGCGCCCGACGCGGGGCTGGAAGCGCTTGCGGATCGGCGCGTAGACGTTTGCCCGATAGCGCTCTCCAAATGCGTCGTGCGGCGGGCGATGCGGACGGGGAACAGTCGATCGAATGAGGCCAAGACGGTTGCTCAGGCGATCGGCTCTCGAGCGAGGATGCTCCGGGCTAACTTCTTCACGCATGCGGTCTGATCGGCTTGGACCCGTCCGAGCCGGCATTCACAGGATGATTGTCGCCATTGCGCACCTCAGATGATCGGCAGGAATATGTCGGAACGCAGCTCGGCTTCGGCGACCTCCTCCGGGTCATCGAGATAGTGGACGAACAGCGGCGCGTTCCGGATCGCGCGGTCGAGCACGGCGATCGCGCCTGCATAGGCCGCGTCGATGGCGGCGTGCAGGCGATCATAATTGCCGAGATGGCGAAGACGAAGGTAGGCGCCGCCGCCAAGTCCAAGCTCCAACAGCTCGCCCTGCGGCGCACCCGCCGCGCCGGTCGCCAGGGCGCAGTCGAAGCGGCATGCTTCGGCCGCAGTGTAGCGTGGGTCGTCGTAAGGGACGCCATAGATGCCAAGGAGGCTCCCGGGCGACATCTGCTCCAGCACTAGATCGAAGAGCCGCCCGAAACCGCGATCGAGTTCGGCGTAGTCGCCGACGTTGCGAACGGCGAGCAAGCGGAACGGCTCTAACGAAACGACCTCGATACGGAGCGCGGGAGCCTCGTCCGCATCCTGACGCGGCGGCCGGCGAAGCGATGAAGCGAGTGTGTCCAGCAACTCCGGGCTTGATCGTGCCGCCGTCGCCGAGGTGCCGACCTGCGCTTTCAGCGCTCGCGCGAAACCCTGCGCTGTCGCGTAGCCGCTAGCCCCTGCTGCCCGCGTCACGGTGGCCTCTCCTTGCAGCTGCGGCAAGGTGCGGGCGAGCCGGGTGCGCCGGGTCGCTTCCCCGACCGTCTCCCCTGTCATGAGCCGGAACACGCGGTGGAAGTGATAGGCCGACATCGCCGCGATTTCCGCGAGTTCGGTAAGGTTCGGGGCGTCATCGTCCGCGCCCCGCTCTTCGATGTGGCGAACGACGCGTTCGATACGCTCCGCATAGATCTGGCGCTGGGTTGGCTTCACGTCAGGCTGCTCCTCATCTGCCGCGCCAGAATACGGAACGGTCTGCCGTTGTCGTTCCCGACCTTGCGACAATGGGCAGACCTGGCCTCGCGACAAGCGACCGGGATTTCCGGCTCGTCAGCAGGCGCAAACAGCTGCGACCGCTTCCCCTTGCTTCGCCTAAGTTATTGATCAAACATGCCCGGTGGGGAAGTCGTGACTGGACC
>DASQNO010000004.1:0-14504 GCA_035644935.1 Sphingomonadaceae bacterium | reverse complement strand
TTCCGCGATGGTCCCCCTCCCCTGCAAATGCAGGGGAGGACGTTCCGATGACCGTCCCGCTCTACCGCTGCGCGAAGGTCACGATCTTCAGCAGTTCGCCCGGGCGGATCGGCTGGTCGGCAGTGCGGGCGTTGAGCATCAGGAAGCTGTCGAGCGGGTGGTCGGTCGCCATCAGCGCCGCGAGGCGCTCGGCGGTGTCGCCCGGTCCGGCGCGCACCGTGCGCAGGACGCGGGGGCGGAGGGTGGCGGCCTGTTCGGGCGAGAGGATGCGGAACGAGCCGAACAGGTCGGCGAGCGCGGGCGAGGGTGGGGCGTTCGGGGCGGAGACCATGACGAAGTGGTAGGCGTCGCCGCGTCCGCCGTCGTAAACCGCGGCGAGCAGCGACACCGCCCCGCCTTCGGTCTGGACCTCGGCGGGGACGACGATCGCCGGCAAGCCGTTGGCGAGGATGCGCGCCGGGGGGCCGACTTGCGAAGGCGCGCCGCCCAGCGTTTGGCTGAGCAGGGCGGACGCATAGGCCTCCAGGTCGCCGCCGGGGAGCGGGCCGCCCGCGAACTCGCCGCGCTGACCGTCCGGGCCTTCGAGCAGGATGGCCTGCGGGCTGTTGGTCAGCGTGAAGCCGGGCGGCGCCTCGAACGCGATGCGCATCACGGGATGCGCAAAGCGGCGGCCCTGGACGAACCCCTGCTGCGGATCGTCGCCGAAGAGCAGCCCGTCGAGTTCGGCCAGATAGGCCGCCTCGCGTTCGGCGATGTCGTCGGGGCCGACGCCGTTCGCGGCCGCGGCGGCGCGCGCGCGGGCGACGCGGTTTTCGGTCAGCGGGTGCGTGCGCGCCCATTCGGGAATGCTCTGGGCCTCGTCGCGGCCGCGCGTGCGGGCGAGAAAGCGTTCCTGCCGCGTCAGCGCGTCCAGCATGTCGGCGGCAGCGTGCGGATCGTAGCCGGCGGCGACGAGGTAGGACAGGCCGCGGTCGTCGGCTTCATATTCCTGCACGCGGGAATAGCGCAGCGTGAAGTAGCCGGCGGCCTGGCCCGCGATCCGCGCCAGCCGGTCGGACTGCGTGAGCACGCCCACCGCGAAGACGCCGAGGCCGCGCAGGACGGAGCGCTTCTGCTGCCGCTCGCTATGGTCGCCGACGATGTGCCCGACCTCGTGCGCGAGCACGGAGGCGAGCTCGTCCTCGCTGTTGACGATCGCCATGAGGCCCCGCGTCACGTAGATGAAGCAGCCGGGGACCGCGAAGGCGTTGACGACGTCGCTGTTGACCAGCGTGAACGTGCATTGGCCGGCGAGGCCCGCGGCGCCCGCGAGCTTCTCGCCCAGGGCGGCGACGTAGCGCGCCTCCGGCGCCTCGTAGGCGCCGCCGAATTCGGCGAGCAGGCGGGGGTGCTGTTCGGCGCCCGCGGCGCGTTCGGCTTGGGTGATGACGTCGCCGCCGCCATCGCCGCCGCCGCAGGCGCCGGTGAGGAGCGCGAGCGTGAGCGCCAGGGCGGTTTTGAGACGTCGCATGGAGTGGTTACGTTCGTGGTGGCGCGGGGTTGCCGAAGCGCGCCGCGCCGGCCCCCTCACATGTCGAATTCGACGACGCGGGCGCCGCCGCAGCCGCGCACGGTGCGGCCGCCGGCGGTGACGATCACATTGTCCTCGAACCCGCGCCCGCTCATGACGTCGTTGCAGCGGCCTGGCGCGATGTCGACGGTCAGGCGCGGAGTGGCGTAGCGGCGGCCGGTGGGCGTCGCGACGGGGAGCGGGCGCGCGACGGCGATGCGCGTGTCGCCATAGTCACCGGTGTAGACGATCCGTTCGCGGTCGATGCGCAGCGCCCAGCCGGGCTCCTGCCCCAGCGCGCTATATTCGACCTGCGGCGGGCCGTCGGGAACCGCGTCGTCGGCGCGCGCGCAGCCGGCGACGAGCAGGGTTGGAGCGAGCAGGAGGACGGCGAGCAGGACGGCGGCGGGCGCGGGGGCTCTAGCGGGCATGCGCACAATCTTCTCCTGATGACGTGCGCAACCTTAGTCCGGGGCGGCCCGCCGCATCAACAAGCAGCGCGCCGGTGGGGGTGGGTTGCAGCCGAAAGGGACGGGTCAGCGCCGCGAACATGTCGCGCTCGCGGGCGGTGATCTCCGGATCTGTCGCGCCCATCAGGTTCTGGGAAATGCCGTCGGCGACGATCAGGCTGTCGCGGACGCGGTAGTTCGCGCCGTAGTTGTTGATCGGACCCTGGCCGCCGAACGATCGGTCCTTGCCGAAGGTCAACGTCACGCGGCAGGTGCCGGCCTCGTGGCTGACCGGGCGGTCGCCGACATGTGTGACGACCCAGGACGTGCCGGGGAGGCGGCCGGGGTCGATGGCCGCGGGCTCGGCGTCGGAAGCAGGGCCGCACGCGGCGAGGCCGAGCGTCAGGGCGGCGATGCGGGCTAGCGCCGCCACTGGTTGATCACCTCGTAGGCCATCACGGCCGTAGCGACGGCGGCGTTTAGGCTGTCGGCGCGGCCCAGCATGGGCATGCGGACGCGCAGGTCCGCGGCATCGGCGTAGGCGGCAGGAAGGCCGGCCTGTTCGTTGCCGACGAGCAGGAAGCAGGGTTTGGCGTAGCGGGGCTGCTGATAATCCTCGCTCGCCTGCAGCGAGGTGGCGACGAGCTGGCCTTCGCCGGCGCGCAGCCAGGGCAGGAACTCCTCCCAGCGCGCGGCGGCGACGCTTTGCGTGAACAGCGCGCCCATGGACGCGCGCACCGCTTCCACCGAGAAGGGGTCGGCGCAGTCGTCAATCAACACGAGCCCGCCCGCGCCCACCGCGTCGCCGGTGCGCAGGATGGTGCCGAGATTGCCGGGATCGCGCAGAGCCTGCGCGACGATCCACAAAGGCGCGGCGGCGCGGTCGAGGCGGTGGAGCGACGTGTCCGGGATGCGGAAGACGCCGAGCACGCCCTGCGCATTATCCTTGCCCGTGGTCTTGGACAGGATTTCCGGCGTGGTCTCCACCGCGTCGCCGCCCGCGGCCTCCGTTTCCGCAATCAGCGCGGCGGCGAGCGGGTGCGCGGCGGCGTTGGGGGTGAACAGCAGGATGGAGGGGAGGCGGCCCCCTTCGCGCGCGTCGGTGAGGAGGCGCAGGCCTTCCGCGAGGAACGACCCCTGTTCGCGGCGGCCCTTCTTGTCGCGAAGCGCGCGGACGCTCTTGATCAGCGGGTTGGAATGGGCGGTGACGAGGCGGGGCATGGGTTGGTTCTTACGGCAGGATTGCGATCGGATCGATCCAGATTGGGGCGGAGTACCCCGGCGTAGGCCGGGGTCCAGTCGTGCCATCGTATCACTAGGCTCCGGCCTACGCCGGAGCACGGCGGAGTTGGGCGCGAGAGGCCGATCAGTCCTCGCCGAAGCGGTCGGCGACGAGGCCCGCGAGGCTGTCCAGCGCGGCGTCGGCGCCGTCGCCCGAGGCGTGGATGGTGATGGAGTCGCCGAACGCGGCGCCCAGCATCATCAGGCCCATGATCGAGGTGCCCGCGACGCGGCTGCCGTCCTTCTCGACCTCGACGGGGGCGGACAGGCCGCTGGCGAGCGTCACGAACTTGGCGCTGGCGCGGGCGTGGAGGCCGCGGCGGTTCTGCAGCGTCACGGTGCGCGACACGGCGGTCACGCGGCGGCCTCGCCCAGGATCTCGGACGCGACGGAAATGTACTTTCGGCCCGCCTCGCGCGCGGCGGCGACGGCGGCCTTGATCGGCATCGTGCGCCGCGCGCTTTCCAGGCGGATGAGCATGGGCAGGTTGACCCCGGCGATGACCTCAACCCCTTCCGATTTCATCAACGAAATCGCGAGGTTGGACGGGGTTCCTCCGAACAGGTCTGTGAGCATGATGACGCCGGCGCCGCGATCGACGCTGCGAATCGCTTCACCGATGTCGTTGCGGCGGGCCTCCATGTCGTCGTCGGGGCCGATGCAGATCGCGGCAATCGCTTCCTGCGGGCCGACGACATGTTCCATGGCGACGACGAACTCGTGCGCGAGCCGGCCATGCGTCACCAGAACCAAACCAATCATCGACTCACCGTCAGGAAAAAGCATCCGACCGAGTGCCGCACGAGGGGGCTACGCTGACGGACGGTCGCGGGGAACGCCTTCCAGCATGTCCCGGGGCGGCTGCGCCAGGTCGCGGTGGAGAACCGTGGGCGAAAAGCCGGCGGCGCGCAACCTCCCCGCCATGTCCAGCGCGACGCGGACCGAGCGGTGCCGCCCACCGGTGCAGCCGAACGCCACGGTGACGTAGCTCTTGCCTTCGTTTCGGTAGCCGGGAAGCAGCAGTGTCAGCAGGTCTTCGATGCGGTCCATCGCGCCGGCGTAGAGCGGGTCGGCCGCGACATAGGCGGCGACCGCGTCGTCGGTGCCGGTCTGCGGGCGGAGGTCGGGCACCCAGTGCGGATTGCGCAGAAAGCGCATGTCGAACACCGTGTCGGCGTTGCGGGGAATGCCGCGGGCGAAGCCAAAGGACATTAGCGTCAGCACGGGGCCGGGGAGCGCCTCGCCGAAGCGCTGCCGGATCTCGGCGGCCAGGGCGTTGGTGTTGCTGTCGGTGGTGTCGATCACCTGGTCGGCGAAGCGGCGCAAGGGCGCGGTGAGTTCGCGTTCGCGGGCGAGGCCGTCCTCGGCCGGGCGGTCCAGCGCGAGCGGGTGGCGGCGGCGGGTTTCGGAGAAGCGGCGAACGAGTTCGACGCCGCCGCAATCCAGATACAGCGTTTCCACGCGGTAGTCGCCCACCTTCGCAAGTGTCTGCAGTTGCGTGACGATCCGGTCTGCGTCGAAGTTGCGCGTCCGGGTGTCGACGCCGATGGCGAGCGGGCGGCCGCCTTCGGGCGCGTTGCGGCCGGGCGGGGTCGAGAGCAGGTGGTCGAGCAGCGTCAGCGGCAGGTTGTCGACGACTTCCCAGCCCAGATCCTCCAGCGCGTTCAGCGCGGTCGACTTGCCCGCGCCGGACATGCCGGTGACGAGCAGCAGGCGCTGGGGGCGATGAGTCGGGGCGACGGGTGTGGTCATCCTGGCAGCGCCATGGCGCCAAGCGCCAAGCGCACCTTCGCGGCCGCCGACGCCGTGCGGGGATCGATGGCGACGCAGGGGACCGACACGTCGAGCAGCGCGCGCGCCGCAGGTTCGGGCAGACGTTGGACCACCGCGTCGAGATCCACGGCGAGCGCCACGGGCACGTCGTCCACGCAGGGCAAGGGCAGGATCCCGAGGCCGCGCACTTCGATCCGGCCGCGGATCGCCGCCGGCGCGCGGGCGCGGAGCACGCCTTCTTCCGTGCGCAATTCGGTGTAGTCGTCGCTGACCAGCGTCGCGCCTTCGTCGATCAGGCGGAGCGCGAGGTCGGACTTGCCCGAGCCCGAGGGGCCGAACAGGAGAACGGCGCGTTCGCCGATAGCGACGCTGCTGGCGTGAACCCGCATCATGTCGCCAGCGCGGGTAGCGAGACGACGAAGCGCGCGCCAGTGGGCGCGTCGTCCCGGTCCTGGACGTCGATGCGGCCGCCATGGCCTTCGATGATGGTGCGGGCGATGGCGAGGCCGAGGCCGGAGTGCCGCCCAAAGGCCTCGCCGTCGGGGCGGAGCGAGTGGAAGCGGGCGAAGATTTCCTCGCGCAGCTCGCCCGGAACGCCGGGGCCTTCGTCGTCGACGCGCACGGAGACTTCGTCGCCGAGCCGGGTGGCGATAATGGTGACGAGGCCGCCGTCGGGTGAGAAGGAGATGGCGTTGTCGACCAGATTGTCGATGGCGCGCGCCAGCCGCCCCGCCTCGCCGGATATGACCGCCGTGCCGCGGCGCGGGCGGGCGAAGGCGAGGCGGACCCCGCGGGGCAGGCCGCGCGCCTCGAACCCCGCGACCACGTTCTGAATGATGGCGCCGAGGTCGACGGGTTCGAACTTGGCGCGCGACAGTTCGGCATCGACGCGCGAGGCCTCCGCGATGTCGACGATCAGCCGGTCGAGCCGCTGAACATCGTCGCCGACGACGCGGAGCAGCTGGTCCTGCAGCGCGGGATCCTTGATCCGCGTCAGCCCGTCGACGGCGGAGCGAAGCGAGGCGAGCGGGTTCTTGAGTTCGTGCGTCACGTCGGCGGCGAACGCCTCCGTCGCGTCGATGCGGGCGCGCAGCGACTGCGTCATGTCGTGGAGCGCGCGGGCGAGCAGCCCGATCTCGTCGCGGCGAGAGGGCAGGCGGGGCACGCGGACGTCGCGCGCGCGGCCGAGGCGGACGCGGTGCGCGGCGATGGCCAGGCGGCGCAAGGGGCGTGCGATCGTGCGGGCGAGGAACAGAGACAGGAGAACGGAAAGCAGCGTGACGCCCAGCAGCACGAGCCCCAGGCGCAGCCGTTCGGCGCGAACGACGCGCGTGACGTCGCGCGCGTTGATCGTGGCGAGCAGCACCGCGCGCCGGCCACCGGCGAAGCCGGCGACGGGCACGGCGGCGGAGATCACCGGCGTCAGGTCCCGCGCTTCGCGAACCCGGGTCGCGATCGGCGCCCCCTGCGCCACGGTTACCGCCTCCGGCCAGGCGGAGAGCCGGTCGACGGACGGCTCGGCAAACGGGGCGGGACTGTCCGCTCCCACCACGAAATCGATCCCCCGGTCGAGCGACCGGGCGGCGCCGCGCCGCCAGTGCTGCCCCTGGGGATCGCGCAGGCGGTAGGTAGGCGGTGCGCCCTGCCAGCTGTCGAACGACAGCGCGTCGCCGGAGTAGACCCGCAGGCGCAGGCGGGTGATTGCCCCAAGTCGCCGGAACAACGCCGGGCGGCTGGCGCGCGGGGCGGCGTCGGTCGCGGCGGCGATCAGCCGCGCCTGGTTGGAAACGATGCGGACCCGTTGGTCAAGCAGGCGGGCGCGGTAGCTGTCGAGATAGAAGAAGCCGCCCGCGAACAGCACCAGCGCCAGGATATTGAACGCCAGGATGCGGCGGGTGAGCGTCCAGCGGCCCGACCAGCGCAGGCGCAGGTCGCGCTCGTCAACCGCCTTGGCGTCGATCGCCTTGGCCTCCAGCCGCTGCGCCGCGAACGCCAGCGCTTCCGGCGAATCGGCCGTCGGATCAGACCTCCGCAAAGCGGTAGCCGACGCCGTAAAGCGTCTCGATGCCCTTGAAGCCGTCGTCGACGGCGCGGAACTTGCGGCGGAGCCGCTTGATGTGGCTGTCGATCGTGCGGTCGTCGACATAGACGTCGTCCTGATAGGCGGCGTCCATCAGCTGGTTGCGCGACTTGACGACGCCCGGGCGCGTGGCGAGCGCCTCCAGGATCATGAATTCGGACACGGTGAGCACGACGTCGTGGCCGCGCCAGCGGACCTTGTGGCGCGCCGGATCCATTTCCAGCGGGCCGCGGGCGATGACGTCGCGAGCGGCGGGCGCGCCGGCCGGGGCGGCGGCGTCGGCGGCGCGCAGTTCGGTGCGGCGCAGGATGGCGCGGATGCGGGCGATCAGCAGCGTCTGCGAGAAGGGCTTGGCGATGTAATCGTCGGCGCCCAGCGCCAGGCCCGCCGCCTCGTCGTCCTCCTCGTCCTTGCTGGTCAGGAAGATGACGGGGATCTGCGAGGTTTCGCGAAGGCGGGCGAGGAGCTGCAGCCCGTCCATGCGCGGCATTTTTATGTCGAGCACGGCGAGGTCGGGCGGGTTCACCGTCAGCGCCTTCAGCGCCGATTCCCCGTCGGTGTAGACGCGCGTGGCGAAGCCTTCGGCCTGCAGCGCGATCGACACGGAGGTCAGGATGTTGCGGTCATCGTCGACGAGCGCGATCGTAGCCGTCATCGGGCGGAGGTAGAGGACGGGGCGGGGGTTCGCAACAATAGCAAGCAGCGGCGCCGTCATCGCGAGCCCTTCGAGGCCGCCTGCGGCGTCGCTCAGGATAAACTGCTGCCGTGCAGCAGCGTAACGATCCAGGGTCGCGGTCATCGGTGGGTTCGGCTCACCACACCTCCGTTCGCCCTGAGCCTGTCGAAGGGCTTACTCTTTCAAAGGCGTCCAGCGGGATGAAGGAAGGTATGGGCTTCGACAGGCTCAGCCCGAACGGGTTTTGGGACGACCCGCGGCCATTTACGCACAGGTCCCGCCCTGGCCGGATGACGATCGGTGTTTTTGACCGGTTGCCGCATGCTGGATATAGCCCGGCGCAGCCGCGCGGGCCCGCGCACCGCCACTATTTATCATACCAGGAGCAATGCATTGTCCAATCGTGAGCCGTCGCATGGTTTGTCCGATCAGGGGATCGCCACGGGCGCCAAGCTCAACTGGAACCTGGAAACGCAGGCGCTTGTCGACGCTGCGGTGGCGCGCGGCGAGGGACGTCTGGCGGCCGAGGGCCCGCTGGTCGTGGAAACGGGCAAGTTCACGGGCCGCAGCCCCAAGGACAAGTTCACGGTCAAGGACGCCGAGACGGCCGAGACGATCTGGTGGGGCAAGTCGAACTCGCCGATGGCGCCGGAGCATTTCGCCGCGCTGAAGGCCGATTTCCTGAGCGCCGTGGCGGAGAAGGACGAACTGTTCGTCCAGGACCTGTTCGGCGGATCCCAGCCGGAGTATCGCGTCGGCGTGCGCGTGATCAACGAATTCGCGTGGCACAACCTTTTCATCCGCACGATGCTGGTGCGGCCCGAAGCCGGCGATCTCCCTGGCTTCGTTCCCGATTTCACGATGATCTACCTGCCAAGCTTCCGCGCCGATCCGGCGCGCCACGGCTGCCGGACGGAAACGGTGATCGCCGTCAGCCTGACCGAGAAGATGATCCTGATCGGCGGCACGCAATATGGCGGCGAGATGAAGAAGTCGGTGTTCGGTCTGCTGAACTACCTGCTGCCCGCACAGGGCGTGATGCCGATGCATTGTTCGGCCAATATCGGGCCGAACGGCGACACGGCGGTGTTCTTCGGGCTGTCGGGCACGGGCAAGACGACCTTGTCGGCGGACGCCAGCCGGACGCTGATCGGCGACGACGAGCATGGCTGGTCGGACACGGCGGTCTTCAACTTCGAAGGCGGCTGCTACGCCAAGGTCATCCGGCTTTCCGCGGAAGCGGAGCCCGAGATCTATGCGACCACGCAGCGGTTCGGCACGGTGCTGGAGAACGTTGTCATCGGTGCCGACGGCAAGCTGGACCTCGACAGCAACAAGCTGACCGAGAACACGCGCGCGGCGTACCCGATCGACTTCATCCCCAATGCGTCGAAGGACAATCTGGGGCCGGTGCCCAAGAACATCGTCATGCTGACCGCCGACGCGTTCGGCGTGCTGCCGCCGATCGCCAAGCTGACGCCCGACCAGGCGATGTACCATTTCCTGTCGGGATACACCGCCAAGGTCGCGGGCACCGAGATCGGCGTCGACGAACCGGAAGCGACGTTCTCGACCTGCTTTGGCGCGCCGTTCATGCCGCGCCACCCGTCGGTCTACGGCAATCTGCTCAAGGAGCGGATCGCCAAGGGCGGGGCGGACTGCTGGCTGGTCAACACCGGCTGGACGGGCGGCAAGTACGGGGTGGGCAAGCGCATGCCAATCAAGGCGACGCGCGCGCTGCTCAACGCCGCGCTCGACGGGTCGCTGAACGGCGCGGAGTTCCGCACCGATCCGAACTTCGGGTTCCAGGTGCCGGTGTCGGTGCCCGGCGTCGACGCAGCGATCCTGAACCCGCGCGAGACGTGGACGGACAAGATCGAGTTCGACATAACCGCGCAGAAGCTGGTGCACCTGTTCATCGACAATTTCGCGCAGTTCGCGGACCATGTCGACGAGGGCGTCAGGCAAGCGGCGCCGATCGCGGCATAGTCGAGGCGGCACCGGCAAGCTGATCGGCGCAACATCGTGTTGCGCGGTCGGCAACTGGCAAGCGGGCGGCGACGCGTGGTAGATCGAGGCTCGCCTTACCGGAGATCGTCGATGCGCCTTCTGCTTATCCCCGCTTTGTTCATTGCGCTGGCCCCGTCGCTCGGAGCGCAGCCGATGCCGATACCGGGCACCGCCGATGTCGCGCGCGTGCAGGCGGGGACGTACAAGGTGGACCCTGCGCACACGCAGGTGAACTGGACGGTTAATCACCTGGGTTTCAGCCTGTTCAGCGGGTTGTTCGCGGATGCGACGGGGACGCTGGTGATCGATCCGCGACGCCCGAACGCGAGCCGGCTGTCGATCACCATCCCGATGAACCGGGTGGTGAGCACCAGCGGCGCGCTGGACACGCACCTGAGGAACGCCGACTTCTTCGACGTGGGCAAGCATCCGACCGCGACGTTTACGTCGACGCGCGTGCAGGCGACGGGAACGCGCGCGCGCATCACGGGCAATCTGACGCTGCGCGGTGTGACGCGGCCGGTGGTGCTCGACGCCAGGTTCATCGGCGCGGGCAACAATCCGATGGGCAACAAGGCGCTCAATATCGGCTTCGCCGCGACCACGCGGATCAGCCGCAGCGCGTTCGGGATCACATACGGCGTGCCGGCGGTGGGCGACGCGGTGGATTTGCAGATCAACGCGGCGTTTGAGAAGGAGTAGAAGTCCCTCGGCGGGGAGGCACCTCCCGAATCATTACCTTGCGAGTACCCCGGCGTAGGCCGGGGTCCAGTCGTGCCGCGGGTGTCACTGGACCCCGGCCTACGCCGGGGTACTGAGAGGTTCGACGATCAGTGTCTGGCCTTCGTAGCCGATGATGCGGACCTGTTCTCCCGCGGCGGACTGGCCACGCGCGCTCCAGATGCCGTCGCCGACCTTGACGCGCAGCCGGCCGTCATTCGCGGCCTCGACGACGGTGACCACCGTGCCGATCAGCTGCGCGGCGCGATCGTTCAGGAGCGGGTCGCTGGTGACCACCGGGCGGTTGCGGTACCAGCCGCGACCGACCAGCGTCGCCCCGACGGAGAGCGCGGCGAAGGATGCGAGTTCGGCGGGCAAGGGCAGGACGAAGGCGAGCACGCCCGTGAGGAGCGCGGCGACGCCAAGCCAGACGAGATAAACGCCGGGCACCAGCATCTCCGCGCTTAGGAGAACGAGCCCGCCGATCAGCCACCACCAGTGCGAGTTGGCGGCGATGTCCTCCGGCGTCATTGCGCGGGCGGCAGTTCGAAGGGGCCGCGACGCTGCGGCGCCGGCGTGTCACCAGTCTGGCCCGGCTTATCTGGCGAGAAGGCCTGGCGCGCCAGTTCGCCGATACCGCCGAGCGTGCCGACGAGCTGCGTCGCCTCCACCGGGAACAGGATCGTCTTGGCGTTGGGCGAGTCGGCGAACTTGCCGATCGCCTCCACGTATTTTTGCGCGATGAAGTAGTTGAACGCCTGCGCGTTGCCGCCGCTGATCGCGTCCGACACCATCTGCGTCGCCTTGGCCTCCGCCTCCGCTTCGCGCTCGCGCGCCTCGGCGTCGCGGAAGGCGGCTTCGCGGCGGCCTTCGGACTGGAGAATCTGGCCCTGCTTGGCGCCTTCGGCTTTCAGGATCTCCGACGCGCGCAGGCCTTCGGATTCGAGGATCAACGCGCGCTTCTCGCGCTCCGCCTTCATCTGCCGGCCCATGGCGTTGACGATGTCGGCGGGCGGGCGGATGTCCTTGAGTTCGACGCGCGTCACCTTGACGCCCCAGCTGTTGGTGGCGTCGTCGACGACGGTGAGCAGCCGGGCGTTGATCTCGTCGCGCTTGGACAGGGTCTCGTCGAGGTCCATCGAGCCCATCACCGTGCGCAGGTTGGTGGTCGTGAGCTGCATAATGGCGAGGTAGAGGTCGGAGACCTCGTACGCCGCCTTGGCCGCGTCGAGCACCTGGAAGAACACCACGCCGTCGACGGCGACCATGGCGTTGTCCTTGGTGATGATCTCCTGCCCCGGAATGTCGAGCACCTGTTCCATCATGTTGACCTTGCGGCCGACGCGATAAAAGAAGGGGAGGTAGAAGTTGAAGCCGGGCCGCGCGACGGCCGTGAAGCGGCCGAAATGTTCGATCGTGTAGTGGAAGCCCTGACGGACGATCTTGATGCCGGTGAGAACGAAGATCAGGGCCATGACGACCAGGACTGACGCGATGATCGTGAACATGGTGGCTCCCCCCGAAGTTGCCGTTTGCGCGCACAATGCGGCGGGACGCGCCGCGCGCCAAGCGGTTTCGTCGTGATCGCCAGGCTTCGCGAGGTACGGTCGGCGCTGTTCCTGCCGGCGTCCAACCCGCGTGCGATCGAAAAGGCGCGGGGCGCCGGGGCGGACCTCATCGTGCTCGACCTGGAAGACGCGGTAAAGGAGGCGGACAAGAACGCGGCGCGTGCGGCGGCGGTGGATGCGGTGCGGACGGCGTTCGGGGGCGTGCTGGTCGCCATCCGCGTCAACGGCACGGCGAGTACGCATCATGCGGCCGACTGCGAGGCCGTGCGCGGGTCGGACGCGCATCTGGTCGTGCTGCCGATGGTCGAGGAGCCGGCGGCGCTGACCGCGTTCGCCGCCGCCGCGGGCAAGCCCGTGCTGGCGATGATCGAGACGCCGGAAGCGGTGCTGCAGGCAGCGGCGATCGCGCGGGCGGTGGGGGTTGTCGGGCTGATCGCCGGCACCAACGACCTCTGCGCGGCGACGGGTATCCGCAACGAGGCGGGCCGGGCCGGGCTGGCCACGGCGCTGCAGATGATGGTGCTGGCCGCGCGCGCGGCGGGGATTGCGGCGTTCGACGGCGTGTACAACCGGTTGGACGATGCCGCAGGGTTCGAGGCGGAGGCGCGGCAGGGCGTCGCGTGGGGGTTCGACGGCAAGGCGCTGATCCACCCGGGCCAGATCGCGCCCGCCAACCGCGCTTTCGGGCCGTCACCCGCCGACCTCGAGGACGCCGCTGCGCTGGTGGCGGCGGCGAGCGGCGGGGCGGAGCGATTTCGCGGGCGCATGGTGGAGCAGCTGCACGTCGATGCGGCGAGGCGGCTTCTCGCGCGCGCGAACTAGCTTGCGCGGGGCACGCGCGGGTGCGAACCGGTGAGTATGACAATATTCGCCTCCGCCCTCGCTCTGGCGCTCGCCGCCAACCCGCTTCCCGCCCGCGACCGGATCAGCGAGGCCGATCTCGCCGGGCATATCAGCGTCCTGGCGAGCGATGATTATGAAGGCCGCAAGCCCGGCACGGTCGCGAGCGGCAAGACGCTGAGCTACATCGCCACCGCCTGGGCGCGCGCGGGGCTGCGGCCCGGCGCGGCTGATGGGTCGTGGTTCCAGCCGGTGGCGCTGGTGGACCGCACGCCGGGCCAAAGCGACATAGGCTGGACAGCGCGGGGCAAGCCGGTGACGGGCGCGGACGAGGTGCTGATCGGCGCCGGCGAAGGCGCGCAGCGGCTGAACGGGCGGGTGACGTTCGCCGGATACGGCCTGACGCCGCCGGTGGACGTGCGAGGCAAGGTCGTGCTGATGCTTGCCGGCGCTCCGGCCGGCCGCACGGACGTGCCGCCGGTCCCGCGCCGGATCGAAGCGTTTCAGAAGGCGGGCGCCGCGGTGGTGATCGCCGTGCTGGATGCCGGTGCGCCCTGGGACCGCATCCGCGCCGCATACGGACAAACGCAGACGTCGCGCCCCGGCCCCCCGGCGGCGGGCGGGGGCGTCGCATCCGCCCCGGCGTTCGCGGCGCTGGCGACGGCATCGGGGCGGGATGCGGCCGCGTTGCGCACCGCGGCGGCCGCGCCAGGCTTCGTGCCGTTAGCCTTGGACCTGACGCTGGACGCGATGGTCAGCACCACCATCCGGCGCTACACGAGCCACAACGTTGTCGGAACGCTGCCGGGCACGGGCGCGGACGGCGAGGCGGTGGCGATCATCGGCCATTGGGATCATCTGGGGATCTGCCGGCCCGAAGGCGCGCCGGACCGGATCTGCAACGGCGCGGTGGACAATGCGAGCGGCATTGCGGTGATGATCGAGGTCGCGGAGCGGCTCGCGCGCGGCAAGCGGTCGGCGCGGGACATCGTCTTCGTCGCGACCACCGCCGAGGAGTCGGGCCTGCTGGGCGCAGCCGCCTATGTCGACGCGCCAACGGTGCCGCTGGCCAAAATCGCCGGCGTGCTCAATATCGACACCATCGCGATCGGGCCGCGCGGGCTGCCCGTGTCGGCGGTCAACCGGGGCAACACGGCGATCGACCCGCTGATCGACGAGGCGGCGCGCGCGCAGGGACGGCCGCTGGATCAGGATCTGGACGCCAACGGCTTCATCAACCGGCAGGATGGCGCGGTGTTCACGCGCGCCGGCGTGCCGGCGGTCATGGCCGGCGGATCGTTCGCCGACATGAAGCTGCTGCAGGCGTTTCTGGGCGGCGCCTACCATGGGCCCGAGGACGAGTTCACCGACGCCACCCCGCTCGGCGGCGCGGCCGAGGATGCAGAGCTGCACGTGCTGCTGACGCGGGCGATGGCGGACCCCAAACGGTACCGGCGGAAGTAATCCTTTCCCGCCTGCGCGGGAGCGGGATCGGACTTGACTCGCAACGTCCGCCTGCCAAAGAATTTGCGATGGATATCCCGCTCGGCCTGACCTT
>DASQNO010000003.1:0-6154 GCA_035644935.1 Sphingomonadaceae bacterium | reverse complement strand
GTTCGGCTCCATGCTGCTGCTGGTGGTGGCGATCGGCGTGACCCTCATCCTCCCGCAGGTCGCGCCGGCGGTGTTCAAGGGCTTCCTGGGCGGGATCGGGGCCGCCATGGTCGGCAGCGCGGCCAGCCAGGGGTTCGGGCTCGCGACGGGCATCCAGGACAAGTTCAGCTTCAAGCAGGTCGCGATGGCGGGCATCAGCGCCGGGGTGGGCGGGAGCCTTGGCGGGATCGCCGGCGGCGGGCTCGTCGGCGGCGCGGTCGGCGGCATGGCGGGCAATGCGGTGACGCAGGGCATCGCGGTCGCCACAGGCCTGCAGAAGAAGTTCGACTGGGCCGGCCTTGCGGTCGCGGGCGTGGTCGGCGGGGTCGCGGGCTATGTGGGCAACAGGCTCGGGCTCAAACCACTGGCCGGCGAAGGGGCGAGCACATCGGTCGCCAACCACCTGCGCCACGGCGTGACCAGCATGGCCGCCGGCATCGCCGGCGCGGCCAGCCGCAGCGTGCTCACCGGCACCAGCTTCGGCGACAACCTCATCGCCGTGCTGCCCGATGTGATCGGGTCCACGATCGGGAACATGATAGGTTACGGGGTGTCGCGAAGCCGCGTTCCGGGCAGCGGCATGGTCAACACGGAGGCGGTCGAACACCTCGTCGGCCAAGCCTTCGCGCAACCTGACACCAGGGCTAGTGCGGGCGGTGCTGCCGGCATCGATTACTTCCCGGAAGCGACCGCGATGTTGGCGAACATCCAGCGAACTCTGCGCAGGGACGGCATCGTCCGCAGCCTGTACGCGGAGTCGCTGGCCGCCGCCGGTGGCGATCCGGCGGCGGCGCGCGCCGACGGCAGGCGATCCGCAGAGACGCAGGATGGATTGACGTTCTCGCGTTCGCAGAACGAACGGTGGAGGCAGGAATTCGTCGCCACGTACGGGCCCACCAAGGGCGACTACTACGACTACGACATGAAGCTCCAGAACTACAGCCGTTGGGACGGGCAACTCGCCGCCTGGGATGCCGCCGCCAATGCGCAGATAAGCCGGGAGGTTGGCGGCTTTCTTGGCGCGGGCGTTCTCGGTGGTGGAACCCTGGCGGCGGGCACGATTGTGCTTGGCGGCTCCTTGCTCGCGGGGGCCGTCACCTCCGGCTTGTCGTCGGGAACGTCGGGCGTCTCGCTCCGCTGGGCGCTCGGCCAGGAAAACGGCGTCCAAACCTTTGCTCAAGACAGCGCAATCGGAGCGGGCTTCTATGGCGCGGGCAGGGCTGTCGGTTATGGCTTGGGCAGGCTGGGTTCAGCCGGAAGAGGCGAAGCGACTTACAGCCGGATTGTGCCCGGAGGCGGTCTTGCAGCTCACGAAGCGGCAGGGGGCCATCTTCTGGTGAAGCACGTTGGTCGGTCCGAGTCGCAACTAATGGCTCGTTTGGCTGCTGAACCGAAGATCACCGGCTCGTCCTCATTTTACGATCGAGCCGGTGCCGAGAGTGCTGTTTCGAACGCTCTTGACGCGAATGCGGGAAATATTTCGAGGTGGTTGTCGGGTTCGTCCGGGCGTCTCAGGATTGATCACACAGGTGGGAGTCCGATCGGAATATCAGTGACGCGTGGCGCTAGCGGCGCAGTCGATGTAAACTCAACTCGCTTAATTCTCGTTCGTAATCCATCCATGTCTACAGGCTATCACATTCGAACAGGGTTTCCGACCAGACCATGACAAGAAACCTCGAAGCGTCGGGCCAGCTTTTCGGCTCTTATTTCCATCAAGACTGGGTGGATGAGTTCGTCACCGACGATGCCGCGGTGCAGGCCATGTTGGAATCGGAGCCAAAGGAAGCTCTGGCCGCAGCGCGGAACGAGATACGCGGCCTCCTAGCATCTGACCTCAGCGATGCAGAACTGAAAATGGTCATGACAGATGAAGTGGGTTGCTACTTTGAACCAAAATCAAATGGGCAGACCTATCGTGAGTGGTTGAGTGAGGTTCTAGGACGAATTGAGGGAGTGGTTGGCCTCGCGGCGGAGTCTAAACCGGGCAGGTAGGCTGTACGCCGCAACGATTGGGGCGAGGACACGCCTTGCGGCGACCCACGCTAACGCGGGGATTGCTGAAACCGAGGGGTTAGTAGAATTAGTATGAGCCTTAAAGTGCAGGTGGGAGATGTCTTTTTGGTCCCGGTAGACAGTTCTCGTTTTGGAATTGGTCAAGTCGCTGGGGATTGGAAGGGGGAACTGTACATAATAATCTATGACGGAATTCACTCGGGCGAAGATGTCGACCCCAAGTCGGTTACGTCGGAGAAGCCTTTGTTTGCTGCACTATCGCTCGATGCTAAAATTCATAATGGCGATTGGCGCGTTGTTGGCAATGTATTAGATAATGTCGATGATATTCCGCAGCCGGTATTTAAGGTCAGTCAAGGAGATGAGATCTTTGTAGAGTCTCGAGACCGTACAGTATCGAGACCTGCATCTAGCGAGGAGGTGCAAGGTCTTAACTTGAGAACGGTTGTAGCTCCCGTTCGCTTGGAGAATGCACTGAAAGCCTATTACGGTTTGGGTGTTTGGAACCCGAAATACGACGAGCTGAGAGCTGATAACGCTTTCAGATCGTCTCAAGTGGTCAGATTATAAGATAGTCCAGCACTAGAGAGCGGCCTTACCAGTGGGCACTGAATAGATCGCGTGACGATTGGACGGCGATAATGTTCGAAAGCTTTGAGCTGCACTTCCGCCGCGATGCGCAAGGCGAGAGCGTCAAGGACTTGGGACAAACCGCTGTCCTACACGCCCCTACGCTGCCATGCTCCACCGGTGGCCGAGTCGCGTCTCGCCACACCGGCTCTTATCCACCGTCGATCCCTGCCACCGGCGGCCCTGCGGGCCGACGACCTTGTGGCGCTCGCGAAGCGGCTACCGTTTCAACACGGTGGTACGAAAACGGCTCGACACTAGGAACTTCGCGAACTTAGAGACTTTCGCGTAGTGCGGACGGTGGCGTGCGAGAGCGCGTTTTCGCTTCATCTCGCGCAAAATAGGCGCGTTATGCCGGCAACAACGGCCGCACGGACGTCCATTACGCCGCCTCCACCGCGCAGCGCACGGCGCCCTCGGCGGGCACCGGCGCGTTCCGCAACGGCTCCACGACGCACAGCAGCGAGTACGACTTCGACACCAGCCTCGCCAAGCTCAACAGCGCCTACCAGGGCAGCGTGTCGGGGACCTACACCGTGCAGGGCGGCGAGACGCTGCAGTCGATCGCCGCCAATCTGTGGGGCGACGCGCAGCTCTGGTTCAAGCTGGCGGAGGCCAACGGCCTCACCGGCGCGTCGGCCTTGAGCGAAGGCCAGATGCTCACCGTCCCCGCGGGCGTCGCCAAGAACACGCACAACGCCTCGACGTTCAAGCCCTACGACGCCGCCGAGGCGATCGGCGACACCAGCCCCACCGCGCCCAAGCCGGGAAGCAAGAACAAGTGCGGGGCGTTCGGCGCCGTGCTGCTGCTGGTGGTGGCGATCGGCGTGACCCTCATCCTCCCGCAGGTCGCACCGGCGGTGTTCAAGGGCTTCCTGGGCGGGATCGGGGCCGCCATGGTCGGCAGCGCGGCCAGCCAGGGGTTCGGGCTCGCCACCGGCATCCAGGACAAGTTCAGCTTCAAGCAGGTCGCGATGGCCGGGATCAGCGCCGGGGTAGGCGGGAGCCTTGGCGGGATCGCCGGCGGCGGGTTCGTCGGCGGCGCGGTCGGCGGCATCGCGGGCAACGCGGTGACGCAGGGCATCGCGGTCGCGACGGGCTTGCAGAAGAAGTTCGACTGGACGGGCCTCGCGGTGGCGGGCGTGGTCGGCGGCGCGATCGGGGCGATGAACGGTCACTTCGGCAATACCGCGGCCGCCCGCAGCCTCGAGAGCTACGGTCAACAGCTGGCCTCCGGTATGGCGGGCGCGATCGCCGGCGGCGCGGCGCGCAGCCTGATAGACGGATCGAGCTTCGGCGACAACGTTCTCGCCGCGCTTCCCGACGTGATCGGCAGCACCATCGGGAACATGGTGGGATACGGGGTGGCCTCGCGCGGAGAAACATCGATGGCGCGGCTTCGCCGAGCAGGCGGCGTCGAATATGCGCAGAATGTCGACTCCAACGTCCGTTCCGATCACGACGAGATCATCATCACTGCCCGGCGCCTGAAGACAGGGGCCGCGGGCTTCCTGGAGCGCGTTTCCAGAGGGGTGTCGCAGTTCTTCCAAAACTTCCGTCAGAACGATCTCGTCAACAGGATCACTATGTCGATCTCGGGAGCGAGCGAGCGCCGCTACGCGATGGACCTGTCCATGGCGCGCGGACGGATCGATCTGGGGCGGCAGGTCGTGAGAGGCTATCAGTCGCTGGACCGCCGCTATCAGGTGACGACGCGGGTCATGGGCGGCGTGCAAGCGGTCGGCGGTGGGGCCGAGATGCTCCTTGGCGCAACAATGGCGGGGGTCGGCGTCGCCGGCACCCCGGTCACCGCCGGCGCGAGCAACATCGCCACTGTCGGCGGGGCAATCATGTTCGCCGCAGGCGCGGACAACATGGTGGCCGGCGCGCGGTCGGTCGTGAACGGACGTCCGTCAAGCACCTTCGGCGGGCGCGCAATCTCTGCGGCAACGGGCATGTCGTCGGGAGGCGGCGAACTCGTGTACAGCGTGGGGCAACTTGGTGCCGGTGCCGCCGGAGCGCTGAGAGTTCCGGGGATGACTGCAGGGCGCACTGATGCCGCGCTGTCCGCAGGAGCCGTTAATCCGGTTCACAAGAATTCGTTGAACTATGTAGGAGACACGCACGTCTATGTGATCCGTGGCCCGGACGGCTCCTTGTACAAGGTAGGCGAGTCCGCCCAAGGAGTGAGGGTCAGTGACGGTGCCTCCATTCGCGCGGAGCAGCAGGCGCGCCGGCTCCAAAGGGAAACCGGTGATTTCTATACGACGGAGATTCGCCAGGGTTTCGACGGGAAGGCCGACGCTCGCGCCTACGAAACGCGTTTTATCCAGACTTACGAGCGCTTGTATGGCAAGCGCCCCCCCGGCAACCCCTTAGATAGATAAGGAAGAGACATGGCTCACAACCGAAAACTCGTTCTTTCCGGAGTGGCCCTAACGAAGGCGAGAATTCCACCTCGGCAAAACGCTGCCGCCGCTAATCGAGTTCGAGATGAACTAGAACGGGAGATTGTTGAAGCTCGCTTCCTTGAAGGGGCACCGTTCAAATGGGTAGGACTCATTATACGCTATGGCTTGGTAGATGAAACCGAACCGCACTACGATAGGATTAACCATGAGCACGGCGACCTTCCCTTGGCCATAGAGATTGACACGCACAGATTGCTCGACGTTTCAGAGGACGAAATGGCATCAGTTTATCGAAGGGCAACGCTAACTGCACTGATCCATGCCGGTAAAAAATTTGAGTTGCCCGTACATCGTTTACAGGGCCTGCTCGAAGCTCTTTGAGGCTGTTCCGTCGCGTAGAGTTGGAGCTACGGGTTTACGGGTGACAGGGATGCGATGACAGTGCACTAAAGTGCCTCGCGAACCACGCTGTCTTTTCATTCCAACGCCCGACAAAACCGCTGTCCTACACGCTCATCACCTGCCATGCTTCACCCGTGGCCGAGTCGCTCCTCGCCACACCGGCTCTTTTGCACCGTCGATCCCGCTCACCGGCAGCCCTCCGGGCCGACGACCTTGTGACGCTCGCGAAGCGGCTTCTGTTTCAACGCGGTGGTACGAAAACGGCCCCACACTAGGAACTTCGCGACTTTAGTGACTTTCGCGTAGTGCGGACGGTGGCCAGCGAGGGCGCGTTTTGGGTAGGTTTCACCCGAAATAAGCGCGTTTAGACTGCATCTTCGGTGTTTCTGAACGAAAAACACCCGCGATACCGAAACCTTCAACTGGTACGGTTGGTATGACGGCGCGGTTCTGGAGCAGGTGCAATACCAGCCCAAGGCCACCGACAACAGCCGCACCAACTGGAGCTATTACCGGCACGACGGCGGCGGGCAGCTGCTATCGGTGCGCATCGACGACGGCCGCGACCGCACGGTGACCTATCACAACGATCTGAACGGCCAGACGGTGCGCCGCGTCGAGCGGGACGGGGACACGTCCCGCGGCGATCCGCACGA
>DASQNO010000002.1:0-18705 GCA_035644935.1 Sphingomonadaceae bacterium | reverse complement strand
GTCGAAATCTCGACGTCCGCCTTGCGCGCCAAGCGCGCTTTCGGTCCCGAGATCCGCCTCCGCCTGATCGGCGAACAAGTGATCCGCCTCGGCGCGGCCGTTCTGCTGTGGGCGGTAGGCGTCGACACGCTTGCGCTGCTCGTTGCGCATCTGGTCAGCCTGACGGTGACCGCGGCTCTCTCCGTCCGATTGCTCCGGCGTCACTACGACCTGCGGCTTTGGGGCGCGCCGGGCCACCGCCGGCAGCTACGCAGCACGGCGGCGGCCGGCCTCTCGATCCTGCCGGCCAACATCATCAGCCGGCTGCTGAGCGACGCGCCGCCCCTGGTGCTTAACGCCTGGTACCCTGGGGCCGCCGGGGCGACGTCGGCGGGGCTATACACCATCGCACGCAAGCTCTCGAGCCTGGTGCAGCTCGTCCGCATGGCGTTCTCCTACGTTATAGGACCTTTGTCCTCGGCAGTGGCGCGCGACGACCGTGCCGCCATCGCTCCGCTGTACGGCTTCGCCACCCGCGTCTCCGTCGTCCTGTCGCTGCCGCTCGCGGCCGCGCTGATCGGCGGCCGGCACATCGTGCTGCAGCTTTTCGAGCCTGCGGCCTATGCCGCCGGCGCCATGGTGACGCTGCTGACGCTTGGCCGCGCCGTTGAAGCCATCGGCGGTCAGGCGGGCGCGATCCAGCAGGTCGCCAGCCGCCGGATTAAGCCGCTGATCAGTTCAGGGGCGGCGCTCGGCGTCGCGATCGCCGCCACCACCGTGCTGCTGCCTCGTTACGGCGCTGCCGGCTTGGCTGCCGCGGTCGCGCTGGGCGTCGTCACTATGTCGATCGTCGCCGTGGCGCAGCTGTGGCGAGACCTGCACCTGCATCCCTTCGGATCGCCCTTCCCTCGCGCGCTTGCGACAGCCCTGACGATCTCGATCGCTTTTCTGGGTCTGCTGCCTCTTTTGGCCGGGCTTCCCTCGGTGGTCGAACTCGCGGCGTTCGCCGCGGCGCTGCTGACAGGCCTATGGCTTTCGGCGCGCCTCGGGCTGGGACCGTCCGACAAGGCCTTCATGGGACGCGCCGCCACGCGCCTGCGCCTCTAGCTGGGCTTCGGCATCTAGGTAGCTAATTGCGACGGACGGCGGGTCGGTCTAAGTTCGGCCTCATTGCCATGACAGGTTCATGACAAGTATGGGATTGAGGCGGCTACGCCGTTGTCCCCATTAAACATTTTGCGAGGCATTGATTGTGGGAATGATGAATTCGCTACGCCCGGGCATCTGGAAGCGCGCGCACCACCTCGATCGCATGACCCTGGGCGAACTCGTGGTGGCCTATTTCCAGTACCCGGCGATCATTGCCTATCTGGTGCTCGCGGCGGCCTCCATCGCCGTGTTTGCCTTCAACCCCGCGCCACTGCTGCCGACGTTGACCGCGATCGGCCTCTCCGCGCTGGCCTATCCGCTCGTCTGGTACGTCCTCCATCGCTTTGTCCTGCACAGCCGCTGGATGTTTAAGATGGCCCCACTGGCCTCGACCTGGAAGCGCATTCATTACGACCATCATCAAGACCCCAACCATTTGGAGGTTCTGTTCGGGGCCTTGCACACGACGCTGCCGACAATCGCGCTCGTCACCGTGCCGATCGGCTACGCGTTAGGCGGTGTTGGCGGGGCAGCGATCGCTTTGGCGACCGGTCTCCTGACGACGGCCTTTTATGAATTCTGCCATTGCATCCAGCATCTGGCGTACAAGCCCAAGAACAAGTGGCTCGCGGAGATGAAGCGCAAGCACATGGCGCATCACTTTCACGACGAGACCGGCAATTTCGGCATAACCACCTTCTTCTGGGACAAGCTCTTCGGCACGCATTATGACAAGGGCGAGCGGAAGGCGAAGAGCGCGACGGTGTTCAACTTGGGCTACACGCCCGAGGTCGCCGAGCGCTATCCGCACGTTGCCCGGCTTTCGGGCGGCGTCGTGACTGGCCACCCGCGGCAGCGCGAACGCGCCTGAGGCTTCCTCGATGAACGCCGGGATCTCGGTTCGTCCGATCCGTGGAGCTGGCGACCGTCGGCGGTTCATCGATTTGCCGTGGCGTCTCTACGCCGGCGATCCGCACTGGATCGCACCGTTGAAGGCCGAAGTCGCGGGTCTGATGGACCCGGCCAGGAACCCCTGGTTCGAACATGCCGAAGCGGCCTTCTTCCTCGCCCGACGCGGTGATCGCGTGGTCGGCCGTATCTCGGCGCAGGTCGACGCGCTGGTCGAACATCATATGGGTCGCGGCACGGGCCAATGGGGGTTTTTCGAAGCAGAAGATGTCGAGGTCGCTGCGGCCCTGCTTCACCAGGCGGAGGATTGGCTGCGCGGTCGCGGCATGACGCGCGCGCTGGGTCCCTTCACCCTCTCCGTCTGGGATGAACCGGGATTGCTCATCGACGGCTTCGATCAGCCGCCGACGGTCATGATGGGCCACCACAAGCCGGGGTACGCGGCGCATATCGAGGCTTCCGGCTACCGGGGCGTCAAGGACCTGCTCTGCTACGAACTCGACATCACGCAGAAGATGCCTGCGCTCGTGCGCAGGCTCGTGTCATCCACCGCCCGCAATCCGCGCGTTAACGTGCGCAAGGTCGACAAGTCGCGCTTCGATGCCGAAGCCGCGATCATCCTCGGCATCCTCAACGACGCATGGTCCGACAACTGGGGCTTCATCCCGCTGACCGACGCAGAGATTGCTTATGCCGGCAAGAAGCTCAAGCCGATCGTCTTCGAGGACCTGATCCGTATCGCCGAATATGACAGTGAACCGGTTGCTTTCATGATTACCTTGCCGGACGTCAACGAATTGACTCGCGACCTCGACGGGAGGCTGTTTCCGTTCGGCTGGGCCAAGCTGCTTCTGCGCCTGCGCAAGCCCCGCACGCACACGGTTCGCGTGCCCCTCATGGGCGTCGTCAAGCGGCTGCAGTCGACGCCGCTCGCAGGGCAGCTCGCGTTTACGCTCATCGAGGATATTCGGCTTGCGACAATTGCCGACTATGGCGGCAGGCGCGCAGAGATAGGCTGGATCCTCGAAGAGAATGAGGGAATGAAGGCCATTGCCGACGCGCTGCAGACCCGGATCAACAAGGTCTACCGGATCTTCGCAAAGGCGCTCTAGCGCCAGGTCGGGCTAGGCCTCTAGGCGGGCCCACGTTGGGGCATGATCGGACGCCTTTTCCCGCCCGCGATATGCCTTGTCTACTTGGGTCTCGACCAGGCGGTCCGCCGCTTGCGGGCTGAGCAGCAGAAAGTCGATGCGAAACCCCGCATCCCGCTGCCACGCGCCCATCTGATAATCCCAGAATGTGTAGATTCGCTCGTCCGGGTGCAGCGCACGCATGGCATCCGTCCAACCTTGGCTGAGCAACGCCCGAAAGTGCGCGCGCGACTCCGGACGCAGCAGCGCATCATCGACGGTTTTCGCGGCCGAGAACACGTCGGCGTCGGTCGGAACGACGTTGTAATCGCCGGCTAGCACGACTGGCCGCTCCTCGGCCAGCAACGTGCGCGCGTGCTCGGCCAGGCGCTTCATCCACGCCAGCTTGTAGTCGAACTTGGGTCCCGGCTGCGGGTTGCCGTTGGGCAAGTAGAGCGAGGCGATGACCGTGTCTTCCACCTCCACCTCGATGTAGCGGCTCTGCTCGTCGGTTTCGTCGCCGGGCAGGCCGACGCGGCGCAACGTCGGCGTCGCTCCGCGGGCCAGGACGGCCACACCATTCCAGCTCTTCTGCCCGTGCCAGAGCGCGCCGTAGCCGCGCGCCGCAATCTCGGCGCCCGGAAAGCCTTCGTCGGGGCTCTTCAGTTCCTGGAGGCAGACGACCTCGGGCTGTTGCTCATCAAGATACTCGAGCAGCCGGGGCAGCCGCGCTTTGATGCCATTGACGTTGTAAGTAACGATCTCCATCGCGCAGGCTTAATCGTCGCGCCGCGGTCACGCCAGTATCGGCGACCGCGCCGTGCTCAGATCGAAAAGCTCGATCCGCACCCGCAACCCGACGCCGCGTTGGGGTTGGTCACGCGAAAAGCGGTTCCGCCGAGGCTCTCGACAAAGTCCACCGCGCTGCCGTCGAGAAGGTCGTGGCTTATCGCGTCGACGACCAGCCGGACCGGTCCCCGCGCCGCGACTCGGTCGTCGTGCAAGACACCATCGGCGAGTTCGAAGCGGTACTGAAATCCGGCGCAACCGCCACCATCCACGGCCAGCCTCAAGATCGCGGGTTTGCCCTGACGCACGGCGATCGCGGCGACCCGATCAGCTGCGGCCTGGGTCAGCCGGATAGTGGCGTCTTGTGGCATTCCTGCCAGATGGGCACGCAGCGAGCTTCAGGCAAGCCTTGGAGCCGATCTCAGTTTTCGGGTCCGCCCAACGCGATCTGCGTTCCATTGCCGCGGTTCTGCGCCATCTGCACGTAATCTGCCGACTGCATGAACGGGATCGGGTTGACCGCCGCGCCGTCGACTCGAACTTCGTAGTGCAAATGGCTGCCCGTCGACCGCCCGGTCGAACCCATGCGGCCGATCAGGTCGCCGCGCTTCACGCGCTGACCCGGACGAACCAGGATCGAGGACAGATGCCCGTAACGCGTCTGGATGCTCTTGCCGTGCTCCAGCTCGATCAGATTGCCGTAGGCGCCCACCACGCCGGCGCGGCCCACATAACCGTCTGCCGTGGCGTAGATCGAGGTGCCGACCGGGCCGGCGAGGTCGATGCCGGAGTGCATCGCGCGCGTCGCTTTGAAAGGATCGGAACGAGTGCCGAAACCGCTGGTGAACCGCGCCTGCGCGGCCGGGACCGGCTTGGCCGAAGGAATGGCGATCATGCCCGGCTGCACCGGATCGAGCCGCTTCCAGCCCAGAAACAGCGCCTTGAACTTGGGATCGAACGCGGCGCGCACCGTCTGGAACGGACCGCCCTCGCCCGAAGCTTCGACCGTGTCGGCCTTGGCCGCGTCATTGGACTTCGTCGCATCACCCGCGCCGTCGAGCGTCGCCAGAAGATCCGCCGCGAAAGCCTCGCTCGGCACGAAGCTCATGCAGATCAGCGCAACGGCCATCTTCGTGGCTTCGTGGAACTTCTTGGGTGTCCGGCCATTCATCATGTTGGTCGCTACCGTCATCGTCTACCCCAGCAATCGTACTTGCGTGCCAAGCAGTTAATTTGGCGTTCGCTCGGACGAAGCGTTCCAGCTCCCCCCGCCTCGAATGTCTCCGCGGCGTGTACGGACTGTGTTCCCCAGCTCCTTAACAAGATCAAACGATAAGCCGTGCCCGCGGGACCAAGCGCTTTGGGGCTGCGGCGAAACGAATTTCATCGATCCATTTGCGCTGCGGTCCCCCGAATCCAGCAGGCTCATTCGGGCTTGGGCATCGCACGAACGGCTTCGAGAACCTCGCCGGCGTGCCCCGGGACCTTGACCTTGCGCCAGCTCCTAACGACGCGGCCCTCCTCGTCGATCAGGAACGTCGCCCGGTCGATGCCCATATACTTGCGGCCATACATGCTCTTTTCGACCCATGTCCCAAACGCCTCGCAAACACGGCCGTCGCCATCCGAAGCGAGCGCGTAGGGGATAGCGTACTTGTCCGCAAACTTGGTGTGGCTCGCAACGCTGTCCTTCGACACGCCGATGATCCTTGCGCCCGCCGCCGCGAATGTAGCCTGAAGCTCGGTAAAGTCCTTCGCTTCGCGCGTGCAGCCGGGCGTGTCGTCACGCGGATAGAAGTACAGAACGATCTTCTGCCCGCGCAGGCTGGACAGCCGTACGCTGCGGTTCTCGCTTGTATCGAGCACCACGTCTGGTGCGGGATCGCCGTCGCTCAACATGTCTCAAGCTCCTTGCGTGGCCGTTCGAGTCCACAGATGCGCAACATGCCGCCGCGCCTCGCTCAGCGCCTCGCACAAGCGCGCCCAATCCTCAAACCCGCACGATCGGGCCACCAGCGCCTGCGATGCTGCGGCCGGCTCCTCGCCGCCCGGCGACACCAGGCGCAGAACCACCAGCAGGCGCGTCAGCAATAGGTGCGCCTCCGCGGTAGCCGGCGGCAGCAGGCCCGCCGCAGCCAAATCCGCAATAGCCTCGCCAAGGCCCGCGTGCAGGCCCGTTCGGTGCGTAAGCTGCCGCACATGGACTGCGAACTCCAGGTCTACCAACCCTCCGTCCCCGCGCTTAACGTCGACAGGCCCCGCTGGCGGCTTATGCCGGGCGATCTCGTTCCGCATTGCAACCGCGTCCGCAAGACAGCGTTCGGTGTCGCGCGGCAGCTCAAGGAGGTCATGGACCAGCGTATCGCACATGTGTCGCGCCGCGACCGAACCGTAGACGCAACGCGCCCGCGTCAACGCCATATGCTCAAAGGTCCACGCGTCGCGCCGCTGATACGCATCGAAGGCCTCCGTCGACACGGCCAGCATCCCGTGCACACCCGACGGACGCAGCCTCGTGTCGACATCGTACAGCGGCCCCGCCGCGGTCGGCAGGCTCAGGGCCGCCGTGACGCGCCGCGCCAGCCGGTTGTAGTAGTCATTGGCGCGCAGCGGCTTTGGCCCGTCGGAGCTTTGATCGGCACTGCCGGTGAAAAGGTAGACGAGATCGATGTCGGACGCATGCGTCAGCGAGCGGCCGCCCAGCCGCCCAAGCGCCACGATCAGCAATTCCGTATCGGCGACGCGGCCGTGCATCGCCTCGAAGGAGGCGGTGGTCGCGTCGGCGAGCGTCGTCACCGCCGCCTCGGCGACCCGCGCATACCCACCCGCGACGTCGATCGGATCGGCACGCCTGGCGATGATCTGCGTTCCTAGCGCGAATCGCCAGTCGTTGACCCCTCTTCGCACTTCTTCGAGCGTCGCCTCGTGCTCAGGGCGCCTGAGCCGCGAGAAGTCGGCGATCAGTGTCTCCAGCGGCGGAGGCGGATCGAGGCTGGTGGACGCGATCAGGCCGTCCAGCAGTTCGGGTCGCCGCGACAATTGGTCTGCCAGCGCCGGCGCATGGCCCAGGATCTGCGCCAACAACCCGGACAGCGCCGGCCGCGCGTCCAGTAGCCGGAAGAGATTGATGCCGCTGGGCAGTCGTTGCACGACATCATCGAAGCGGTGAAGCGCGCGCCGCGGGTCCGCCGTTTGGGCGGTGCCTTCCAGCAGGCCGGGCAGCATGTCCTCGAACGCGTCGCGGGCCGCCGGCGAGCGCAGCGCGCGCGCCGGCGATCGCCGCCACGCGGTAATCTGGCGGGCGACGATTTCCGGATCGCCGAAACCGAACTTCTCGAGAGCGGCCAGCAGGTGTGGGCCGTCCGCTGGCACACGCACCCGGCCGGACCCGCCTGCCAGCGCATCGTAGATATCCGCCACCTTTGCGATCGCTGGTGCCAGAAGATCGAGCAGCGCCGCCCCGTCGTCCAACCCATGCAGGCGGGCCACGCCATCGAGCGCCTCACCGGACGGCAGACTGTGCGTCTGCCGATCGTCGATCATCTGCAACCGATGCTCGATCGTGCGGAGCAGCCGGTATGCCGATGCCAGCGTGTCGGCGGTTTCCGGTGAAACGAAGCCGGCTTTAGCCAGCGAAGCAAGCGCCTCCAGCGTCATTGGCGATCGCAGGGCTTGATCGCGCCCGCCGTGAATCAATTGGTGTGCCTGCGTGAAGAACTCCACCTCGCGGATTCCGCCTCGGCCGCGCTTCAGGTCGTAACCCGGCCCGAACGCCTGCCCTTCGGCATAATGTTCGCGGATTCGATGCGATATCGACGTGACCTCCTGGATCGCCCCGAAATCGAGCGAGCGGCGCCAAACGAACGGCCGCACCGCCTGCAGGAAACGTTGCCCCAATGCCAGGTCCCCCGCCGCGGCACGTGCGCGAACGAACGCCGCGCGCTCCCAGGCCAGCGCGCTTGTCTCGTAATAAGCCACGGCCGCATCGATCGACAACGCAATGGGCGTAACCTCGGGCGATGGCCGCAGCCTCAGGTCGACGCGCAAGACGTAGCCGTCCGCCGTTCGGGTCTGCAGCAGGTCGATGACTCGCCGCGCGATCCGCACCGCCGCCTGTCCCGCATCTTCGCGGGCCCGCCGCGGCAGCGTCTCCGGATCGTAGATAAAGATCGGGTCGATGTCCGACGAGAAGTTGAGCTCCCCGCCGCCTTGCTTGCCTAACGCGATGGCGGCGAACCCGGTCGGCGTGGCGGAGCCCGTCCGTTCCTGCATGGCAGTCGCGATCGCCCGGTCGAGCGCGCTGTCGGCGAAACGCGTCAGACCGGCGACCGTGTCCTGGAAGCTGGCTACTCCGGCCAGATCGGCAATGGCGAGGATCAAGGAGAGTTCCGAACGCTCGCGACGCAACTGAACCGCGAACTCGAGCGATCCGGGCGCCGCGGGTTCAATGCGCGAAAAGGCTTTCTGAAGGTCCGCATCCATCAGGTCCGCCGCGACTTGCAGGTGACGGACGATCGCATCTCGCAAAAATGGCGAGTGCTCCTGCGCACGCGCCAGCGCGGACACGAAGCTGGAATGGTGCCGCGCGCTCACGTCACACCTCCGGAAAACACTATGAAATTTAACAACTTCGCACACAAGAAAGCAACCTTGGTTCTTAACGTGCGTTTACCTCTCCATGTCTAACCAAAGCTCCAGCGCAGCCCAGACCTACGGGCACGCGGAACGCCGCCAAATTCGCGTCTGCGCTCCCGCCGCTCACGCCGGCGTCGGCTTGGCGCTCCGCCGCGCCTTTTCTGCGCCACCGAGCGAGGATCCAAATTCGGAGTTCATGCGGCTGCTGGAGCGCGTCTAAAGGTCGCGGTCGCGGCTGAGATCGTCGACCTCGCCCATGATCGATTGCAGCGCGCTCTTGCCCACTTCCTGGACGTGATCGCGGCGCGACGGCAACTTCCCATTCGTCATCAAGGCTTCAAGCGCAACCCGGCCCCGGGCGACGCGGCTCTTGATCGTCCCTACGGCGCACCCGCAAATCTCGGCCGCCTCTTCATAGGCGAACCCGCCGGCGCCGACGAGGATCAGCGCTTCGCGTTGCGGCTGCGGGAGGTGGAGCAAGGCGCGCTGCATGTCGCCCAACTCGATATGACGGTCCTGGCTGGCGGGCGCGGCGAGCAGCTTGGACGCGGTCAACTCGTCCCACTCGCCCTTGAACCGCGCGCGCCGCATCTGGCTCAGAAACAGGTTGCGCAGGATGATGAACGTCCACGCGCGCATGTTGGTGCCCGCCTGAAAGCGTTTGCGCGCCGCCCACGCCTTCAGGAGCGTCTCCTGAACAAGGTCATCCGCGAGATCGCGGCTTCCGGATAACGATCGCCCGAACGCACGCAGATGCGGGATGACTTGGCCCAGCTGATCGCGGAATTCGTCGTCGGGCAACGGCGCCCATTCGACCACCGACGCGGGTTCGCCGTCTTCGTCGTCCTCCGGGTCGTCCCCAAGGGGCTCGTCAGTCATCATCGTTTCTGCCCTGAACCGTTACGCCCGACACGCCGACGTCCGGCCGCATCCCCTTGCAAGATCAGCGATCTATGGCGTCACCCGAAGGCAAACAAGAGCACGGCGAACAGAACGATCACGCCGACCAGTCCGAAACCCAGGACATACCGGACCATGTGGGGCGTCGATCCGGCGCGCGCCTCGGTGGTGGTCTTATGCTCTTCGTGGTTGTCGGCCATGTGTCGGTCACCTCGGCGGTTCGGGATTTTTGTATGTCGTGCAAATGCGCGACGCGTGGTGCTCGAAAGCCTAGATGCCCGGCACCGTGGAGTCGTCGAAGAACAACGCCTGGGCGATCTGCGCCTTCACCGTTGAACGCTGGAACGGCTTGGTGATCAGGAACGTCGGCTCGGGCCGCTCGCCTGTCAGCAGGCGCTCGGGGAATGCGGTGATGAAGATCACGGGGACGGAAAACTGGGCAAGGATGTCCTTGACCGCGTCGATACCCGAGCTGTCGTCGGCAAGCTGGATGTCGGCTAGGACCAGCCCGGGCCGATGCGCCATGGCAAGCTGCACCGCCTCGTCGCGCGTCACCGCCACGCCCGTGACGTTGTGGCCGAGATCGCGAACGATCGTCTCGATATCCATGGCGATGATCGGCTCGTCCTCGATGATCAGGACGTCGGCCAGCGTCTGCCGCTCGATCTCGCTCAGCGCCTCGGCGACCAGAGCATCGACCTCGTTCGCCTGAGCCCCGATGAGGTAGCCCGCGTCCTGCGCGGAGAAACCCTCCATCGCCGTCAGCAGCAGCGCCTGCCGCGACAAGGGCGTGATGCGCGACAGGCGCGCCTTTGCAATCTGCTCGCGGCCATCGTCCGCGCCGACCTCTTCCCCTTCGTCAATGTTGGCCGATGCCCAGATAACGTGGAACGTCCGGTACAATCCGATGCGTGCGTCCACGTTGCGCGGGAACTCGCCGGGCGAGGCGATGATCGCCTCCAGCGTGGCGCGCACGAAGCTGTCGCCGTGCGCCTGGCTGCCCGTCAGCGCGCGCGCATAGCGTCGCAAGAATGGCAGATGCGGCGCAAGTTCCTGACCGAGGGACATGATAACTCCTGAAACGTTTCGTGCCGGTGCCCGCCGGTGGCGGGCGCACGTCGATGTGCAGGCCTTTTGATTGTCCCGGCACGCGAAGGCAAGCCTTGCCGCACCCGGCGGGCTGCGCCGGACGGGCTGGAACAAAGCCTAGCCAGTGATGTTTCGTCGCTGTCGGTCGGATTGGGCTTCGACGCCGGATTGCTACTGTTCGACTTTCAGGCAAAGAGCGAAAACGAAGCAGGCCCGGCAGGATCCTGCGGGTGGAACCAAGACGTCGAGGGGTTGCAGGTTTGGCCAAGAATGAAGGAGCGGATCCGTCGCCCGGAAAGAAGGCGGATTCAGCTTCAGGCGCTAAGCGACGTCGCGCGGACACGAGCCCGGATACGAGGCCGCAGATCGGTCACGCCCTGCGTTCGGTCTACGACCAGACTGTGGACGAAGCGATCCCTCGCGAGATGCTGGACCTGCTTGGCCGTCTCGGCTGAATGCGGTGTCGCCCGGCAAGACGCTGATGTCGCCTCTCCGATCATTCTTCTCGGGCAGCGCTTTTTCCAGACTCACGACGGCGGCGAAGATGCTGCTGATCCTCGGCCTAGCGCTGTTTCCGCTGGGATTGGTCGCGCTTCTCGCTTCCGTGGATGCGGCGCGGGATGGGCGCGCGGAACGAGAGGCCCAGGCGCGCGCCGTTGCGACGGAAAGCGCCGCGACGCTGGACCGCCTCCTCACCAACGACCTGTTGGCGCTCAAGCTCGCTCTAGCCGCCGGCGACCTGTCCGGCGATCGCCGGATGGCCTGCAGCCTGCTCGCGCGCGTCGGCTTGATGGACACGACGTTGCGGCTCGATCGCTTCGCCGTCTTCGGGCCCGATGGTCGCGCGGCGTGCGTCCGGGGTGAAACCGCGACCGCCGCCTCGGTGCTGCGCCCGATCGACGGATCCGCACGCCTGATCCTCGACCCGTCGCAACAGGCCTTGCGCTTCGGCATAGGGCCCGGTGACTCTTTTGCCATCGGTGCCGTGAACCTTTCGTCCATGCGGGCGGCGACACGCGGCAGCGGGGAAGCATCCGGAGTCGATCTGCGCCTGCAACAAGGGAATCGTCAGTTGCAGGTCCTCGAGGGGCGCGACCGCTCGTTCCTGCAGAGAACGGTGACGCGGCGTGCGCGACTGCAGAATTCCGACGTTTTCGCGGTGGCATCGGTCGGCGCCATTCCGATCAGCGCGGCGGAGATCGCGTCCATTCTCCTGCCGCTGGTGATGTGGCTTGCGGCCGCCATGTTCGGTTGGCTGATCGTGGATCGGCTGTTGCTCCGGCCGATCGTTCGAATGCAGAAGGCGGTGCTCGCCTATAGTCCCGGGGGTCCGGCGATTTCGATCCCGCACCCGATGACACCCGCGACGGAAATCCGCGATCTCGGCGACGCCTTCGCCCGCGTCACGGGCACAGTAGCGGCGCACGAGGCGGAACTGGAAGCCGCGATCGCGCGGCAGGCGCGTCTCGTCCGCGAGGTCCACCACCGGGTCAAGAACAACCTGCAGGTCGTTGCCAGCCTGCTCAACCTCCACGCCCGCGGAGCGCGCAGCGTGGATGCGTCCAACGCATACGCCACCATTCAACGCCGCGTGGACGCGCTGTCCGTCGTGCACCGCAATCACTTCGCTGAACTCGAGAGCAATCGCGGCGTCGCGTTGCGCCCGCTGCTATCCGAACTGACGGGCAATCTTCGGGCGACCGCCCCGGACGAAGCGGCCGGAATGGCGATCATGCTCGACTTGGACGCGGTTTACGTCAATCAGGACGTTGCGGTATCGGTGTCGTTCTTCGTCACGGAGGTCGTCGAGCACGCCATGCTGTGCGCCCCCAATGAGGTCGTCGAGGTGGCCTTGCGCAGCCTGACGTCGACCAGCGCCCGGCTGACGCTGGGATCACGCAGTCTGCGGGGCGATGCGGAGGAATGCGAAGCCGTCGATGTTCGCCAGTTCGAGCGCATAACGACCGGACTGTCGCGCCAATTACGCGCCGTGCTCGAACGCGATACCGTGATCGGACGGTTCGGGATCGACATCTCGACCCTTGCGGACGAGATGCCGACCTGACTCGATTCGTTAGAGTTCGACCTTGCGCTCGCGTCCCATGTTCGGAGGAGTCTGCGTCACGGCGGCGACCGCCGTCTTGATCGTACGCACGATGCGGGAGCTGTTCGAGTCCCAGATGACCGCCTGATCGGGAACAACGGTGATCAACGTGGTATCCGGCGAGTCCGGTCCCTCGGGAAGCCAGGCCTCCGCCCACATGTTCCAAAGCTCGCGAAGCTTCTGCCGATCCTGCGACACGATGGCGTTGCCCGCTATCGACACGTACGTGGAGTTGCCGTGGTCGGCGAAGGCGAGATTGACGGCCGACGTCGTGTCGATGTCGTGCGTCTTCCCGCTTTCAAGCTTCGACACGAAATAAATCGCGCCTTCTTCCGCATCGGCATGCGCCTGCATCGGACGGCTGATGATCTCCCCATCGTGCAATGTGGTCATCATCGCCACCGGATGCGCCTTGATGGCCTTCCAGACATCGGGGGCGGCGCTGTCGTCATTGGTCATTGAGCGTTTCCTTCAGGTGAGATTTCGGGATCGTTGGGCGGACGCGCGGCATCCTCCCGCTGGGGCGTGCAAAGCACCTCCTGGTTCTCTTCGGGCAGCTTGCTGCGCCGGACCAGCTTGGGCTGGTCGCGGTTCACGCCGGTGAGATCGGACGATGATGGGGAGGCCGGGGGATCGGCCATGGACAGTCTCCTTTTGCACCTGTTCTGCTCAACCCCCCCTTCGCCCGCGGGTTGCACCCACTCTTTTTTCGCCCGCGTCGAAATTGTTCGCGCTCCGCCGGAACCACCGGCAAGGATCGTCGTTCAGCCTTACGATAGCGATCTTGCCTCCCCCGCTCTCGCTATCGCCTTTATCGGGTCCGACCCCTGACCACCCCCCCCCGGTCACGCGTCGGACCCGATTTCATTTCCCCGTCGAAACAATACTTGGGAACCGAGCGGCCTTCAGGCATGTTGAACACGCCAACTGCGACGCGTTATCGGCGTCGTCGTGGTGGCACTGCGCAAGGGAGATGATTCATGGTTCGCAAGCTCGTCACGATGCTGGTTCTGGCCGGCGGCCTCGCGGTTGCGGGATGCAACACGGTTGAAGGCCTCGGCAAGGACGTCAAGTCCGCCGGTGAAGCGGTCGAGAAGACCGCCGACTGAACGTCGCACACACGATCTCGACAAAGGCGTCGCCCGGAAGCGGGCGGCGCCTTTTTCTTATGCTCAGACCAAATCGTCGGGCACGAACCAGGCAGGCCGGGCATATCGGCGCGCGCGAATAAGCTGATAGGGAACCACGAAGCCCGTCCGCTCCTCGGGTTTCGTCATGCTGTTGGCCTGCGCGAGCGCTCGCCAATCGTCCAGGGACGTGTCCGCTCCCGCGTCCGAACCCAGGAGCTGCGACCACAAGGTCCGGCGGAAGCTCGCGATCGCGTCGCCCCGCTCGCGCCACAGGCAGCCAAGTTCGGTGTCCCAGTTGAAGCTGCGGCCGTTGATGTTCGCCGACGACACCAGGCACCGCGCGTCGTCCGCGATCAGCAGCTTGGCGTGGATGTGGATCACGCCCGCGCCGTAGGCGGTGCCGCGGCTGTCCTCGAACTGCTTCTCGGAGGCGTCGACGCTCTGCTGCTTGGCCAGCGTGAACAGGCCCAGCCGACCATGACCTTGCCGGAGCAGCCGCCCCAGAACCTTGCCTTGCAGATACTCGCCATGCTTGTGCGCCGGGTTCTCGCCCTGCCCTTCGAACGCGATTTCCTCGGGCGCGTTGGCGACCAGAATGATGATCTCGAGTTCGGGCGCGCGGCGCAGCGCCTCCGCCACCCATTTCCCCGCCTCGACCGAACGAAAGAACTGCGCCTCGATATACAGCGTGCGCCGCGCGTCCAGGATCAGCTCGCGATGCGCTTCGCGAAGTTCGCGTACGCACGGCCGCGGTCCCGTCGCGAACCATGAACCGGAACGGCGCGACAGCGTCCGCACCACGCGCACCGACGCCGCGCCGCCGGCGATCGCGGGCGGCGCCTTGGCTTCCGGCACGTCGGTCAGCGGATCGAGCGTCAGCTCCCGCGCCGCGCCCGTGGTCCATTCGCTGACGACCTCGCGGTAGCGCGGCAGTTCGCGGTTCCAAAGCGCCCGAAAATGCGCCGCGACATCGCCGCAGGCCGGACCTTCGACCCGAACGGAGATGTCATGCCACGTCTGGTCGGCGCGCTGCCGGTGGCGCTTGTCGTCCCAGCGTCGTTCGTCAACGTCGATGCCGCCGACGATGGTCACGGCCCCGTCAACGATCGCGAACTTCTGGTGATGCGTCGCGGGCCACATGCGGGGCGGCGAGGCGGGACGAAAGGTCTTGGCGCGCCCGGCTTCCCATTTGACGTACCGCCACAATCCCGGCCGATCGAGCATGCCGCCGTCCGCCGACCCGGACTCGATCAGCTCGCCGATCAGCGCCTTGACCTTGCGGCGCAGCGGTATGCGCAGCATCTGCCGCCACACCCAACCCAGCTCGCCCTCATGCTGCGCGACGACGAGCTGCAGCAGCTTGTTCTCCGCCGCGTTGAAATCTTCCGCCATCTTCCGAAGACTGCGGAAGCTGTGCCAAGAACCGGCGTGGAGATGGTCGGCCAGGATCGGCTCGAAATCCGACAGGAGGATGCGCACTTCGACCCCTCGGCCCACGACGTGGCCGATGATCGCGCTCCAATCGGCGAGCCCCAGCGCCTCGGCCTTGGCGGACCTGGCTTTGGTCGCCGGATCGAAGACGCGGAACGCCAGCCAAACGGACCGCTCGGCGTTCAGCACCAGTTCCTCGAATTCGGGGAACATCGCCGCCGCCTCGATCAGCGGCGTGACGCGACAGCCGTCGTGGGTCGGAAACGGAGGCGGCGTATCGGCATCGCCGCGCCGGAGGGAATTCGTCAAACGGGCGCCTGAGGCGCGGGGTCGCGCGCGCGCCGCCGTTCGGTAAACCAGATCGCCACCAGCGAGCCTTCGTAGAGCAGGATCAAGGGCACGGCGAGCATCAGCTGCGAAACCACGTCTGGCGGGGTCAGCACCGCCGCCACGACGAACGCCGCCACGATTGCGTAGCGGCGGCCGGCAATCAGCTGCGCGCGCGTGACCACCCCCGCGCGCTCCAGCAGCATCAGCAGCACGGGGAGCAGGAAGGCGACGCCGAACCCGAACAGGAATCGGGTGACGAACGACAGGTAGTTGCCGACGGCGGGCAGCGCCTCCTGCTCCACCCCGCCGACATTGCCCTGGAAGCTAAGCAGGAAGCCGAGAGCCACCGGCATCGCAAAGTAGTAGGCCAGCGCCGCCCCGGTGCCGAACAGCACAGGCGTGAGCAGCAGGAACGGCAGGAACGCGCGCTGTTCCTTTGCATAAAGGCCAGGTGCGACGAAGCGCCACAATTGCGTTGCGATGACCGGAAAGGCCAGCATGATCGCCGCGAAGAATGCGACCTTCACCTCGACGAAAAACGCTTCGAAGATGTCGGTGTAGATGATCTTTCCCTGCCCGGCTCGCAGCAGCGGCTGGACCAGGAAGCCGAAAATCGGCTTGGCGAAGTAGAGGCAGAGCGCGAATCCGGCCGCGAGCGCCGCCACCGACCACAGCATGCGGCGCCGCAGCTCGATCAGATGGTCCATCAAGGGCGCGCGGCTCGCGTCCAGCGGTTGGGGATCGCCCTCGCTCACGCCTGCTTCTCCTCGCCCGGCAGCCCCGCGGGCGGCTCGGCGACCGGAGCCGGCAACACGGCGGGCTCGGCGGCAGGCGTTGCGTAGATATCGCCCACCGGATGCTCGCGCATCACGCGCTCGTTCTCCTCGCGCCAGCGCTTCTCCATTTCGTCCAGTTCGGATTCGCGGATCATCGTGTCGATGCCAGTCCGGAAGTGGCGCGCGACGCCGCGGGCACGGCCGATCCAATGGCCGACCTTGCGCAGGACGTGCGGCAGGTCCTTGGGGCCGATGACGAGCAAAGCCACCACGGCCACGACCAGAAACTCGGTGGAATCGACCCCGAACATTGAACGGTTCCGGCCGCGCCTCAGGCTTGCGCGCGCGTCAGGAGCGCCGGACCTCGTCGGCCTCGCCGGTCCGGGTCACCGGCGGCGGCACGTCCGACACGGGCGCGCCGGTCACCGGATCCCGCGTCAGCGTACGCTGCGCCGGCGTGACCTCGTCCTCTTCGGCCATGCCTTTCTTGAAGCTTTTCAGCCCCTGCGCGACGTCGCCCATCATCGATGAGAAACGCCCTTTGCCGAACAGAAGCAGGATAACGATCCCGACGATGAGCCAATGCCAGAGGCTGAACCCGCCCATGTTACAATCTCCAAAATAGCGACACCCTATCTAGGCCGGATCGCGCGTCGTTGCCAGCGTGCCGGCGCGGGTTCTTCAGGCAAGCGCCAGCAGCGAGTCCCGTTGCGCCACCAGATCGGCCATCCGGGCCGGGTCAGCGGGCTTGGCACTGGCCATCGCCGCCGCCAGCCGCCGCGCCCCCGCTTCGCTCAGCGCGCCGACGCGGCCCGCGATCTCCACCATCTCGTCCATGCGCGCCCAGCAATCGAGCGCGACATCGCATCCCGCGGCGACCGCGGCCGCGGCTTTCTCGCCCGGCGTTCCGGACAGCGCCTTCATGTCTATGTCGTCGCTCATCAGAAACCCGTCGAACCCGATGCGCGTGCGGATAATTGCGCCAATGACGTGCGGCGACAACGTCGCTGGGCGCTCCGCATCCCATGCGGTATAGACTACGTGCGCGGTCATCCCCATCGGCGCGTCGTTGAGGCTGACAAACGGCTCCAGGTCCGACGCGAGTTCCTCATCGGAGGCATTCACCACCGGCAGTTCCTTGTGGCTGTCGGCCATCGCACGACCGTGTCCCGGCATGTGCTTGACCACGCCCACGCATCCGCCCCGCGCCAGCCCATCGAGCACCGCGCGGCCCAAGGACGCGACATGCATCGGATCGGATCCGAACGCCCGGTCGCCGATGATGTCGGCGGCGCCCGGCTGCCGCACGTCGAGCAACGGCAGGCAGTTCACGTTGATCCCGACGTCGGTGAGCGTCAGCGCCAGCGCCTCCGCATTGGCCCGCGCCGCCTCCATCGCCGACATCGGCGCGAGTTCGTAGAGGCGGCCGAACGGCGCCCCGGGGGAGGGAAAGGTGGGCCAGTGCGGCGGTCCAAGCCGGGCGACGCGTCCGCCTTCCTGATCGATCAGGATGGGCAGGTCGTCGCGTCCGTGCAGCGCTCGCAACTCGGACGTCAGGCCGCGCAGCTGGTCCTTGTCTTCCACGTTGCGTCGGAACAGGATATAGCCCGCGGGCTCCGCATCGCGGAAGAAGGCGCGCTCCTCGGCGCCAAGCGCGGTTCCCGCCGTTCCGTAGATAACCGCCAACATCCGCGACACGCCCCTTTGATCCAGAGGTGTGCCGAATGCGGCGTCGGCGGGTCGATGTCGAGACCCGCCGTGTTCGTTCCGCTCAGTTGACGATCGAGCAGCTTTCGCCGGCGACCTTGAGCTTGCCGCAAAGCGTGTTGGCGTCGGCGCGGTTGGCGACGCTGGCGCGCAGGCGGTACACGGTCTTGCCGCCCACGGTTGCGGTCACCACCGAATTGTTGAGCGGCTTGAGCGCCGAAATGCGTCCCGACAGCGACTTCCAGGCCCCCTGCGCCGCCGAATTGGACGAAAACGCACCCAACTGCACGGAGGTGCCCCCCACCGCGGGTGTCGCCGCCGCCGGCTCGGGCGCGGGCTCGGGCTTGACGACCGGAGCCTCTGCCTTGGGTTCGGCCTGCGCGGTGCGCGCATCCGTCTTGACCTTCATCTGCTCGGCCGGGGCCACGCCCTGCGCGCCGGCGACCGGAGCCTCGGGAATGGCGTCGAGATCGATGCGCCCGTCGGGATCCGCACCCTCGCTCGCCGCGTAGGCCGTGTCGCCCTCGCCATCGACCTTCATGCCGCCGGGGGTCTGCGGTGCTTCCTTGTAGACGCCGCCGTCTTCAGCCGCGATCATTTCAACGTCCTGCGTGCCGCCGCTATCGCGATTGCCGAGCTGAAAGAAT
>DASQNO010000001.1:0-2465 GCA_035644935.1 Sphingomonadaceae bacterium | reverse complement strand
TGCGGAGTTCCATGGCGTCAGCGAGATCGTGCCGACGGGTCGCCTCTACGATCAGCGCTATGTCGGCATCTTCCATGTGGAGAACGGCAAGATCACGCTCTTTCGCGAGCACTTCGACCCGAACGTGTTCTCCTACGCCTTTGGACTGAACGAGGGCGGCAGCTTCTACGAACGAAAGTGACTAGGCGCAGTGTCGTTTCGGCGGCCCGGCTTCGAACGAAGCGGGCCGCTTCGCCTTCTGTAGATCACGGTCCGAAGACAGCCTCGTTGACTCACCAGCAGAGCCGGCACGTCAAAGCTCCCCTTCGACAGCAGCCCCCCCCGGACGTTTGCCCTCTAGGCGGGCGCGGCAACTCGCGTCAAAGGTCAGACTCTAGTCAGCGGTGCACTACGCCCTATTGAACAGCGGACCTGCTCCAGAAGCTTTCCCGTGAGAAGAAGGCTGCAGGCCGGGTCGAAAGCGAGCGAGCGGCCGCGCAGAAACTCGCCGAGCGTGTGACTTGCGTAGAACAGCGCCAGGATCACGAGCATCCTCACCGTTTGCCCTTCCAGGGCGGGAAGCCCCACACTTAATGCTGCCTCGTAGGCTTTCACCAGATCGTGCCTGATTTCACGCCGGCAGCGGTCATCGCTCCAGCCATTTGCGCGGACAAAGGCTTTGAGCCCCAGTTCGAGCGCATAGGAGAGGTTCAGGTAGACGGGTTCCTCACGGAGCGGGCCCGAGCCGTCCAACACACGGCTGGCGCTCTCGTGAAATCGCTCCGCCATCTCAAGCATCTGCAACATGGTAACTCCCGGCGCAGGGGCGAATCAAAATGCGCGTGCAAGCGACATCGACAACGCCAAGCTGGCCATCTGAACGCCGCGCCTCCGTCTCCTCCAAATACCCTTGACGCGCCTCCCTGCCGTTGCGCGCCGTAGCACTACTACGCCCTCAGGCTTGTTGATCCGAGCCGGATAGCGGCCCTTCTACTCGACCCCGTCATCCACACGGGGTTCGCCAGTGACCGCTCTTCCCTTCAGGACCGAAGCTCAGGCCCGCGGCGCCCGCATGCTGCGGACCGCGCTCGGCACCGAAGTCGCGGCCTGGCTCGAAGACCCTGCCGTTGTCGAGGTCATGCTCAACCCTGACGGCCGGCTCTGGGTTGACCGACTATCAGCGGGTCTGGCTGACACCGGCGAGCGTCTGTCGGCTGCCGATGGCGAGCGCATCGTACGCTTGGTCGCGCACCATGTTGGAGCGGAGGTCCACGCTGCCGCTCCGCGCGTCTCGGCCGAGTTGCCCGGAACGGGCGAACGGTTCGAGGGCTTGTTGCCGCCCGTCGTCGCCGCGCCCTGCTTTGCGATCCGCAAGCCTGCCGTCGCAGTGTTCACGCTCGCCGACTACGTGGCGGCCGGCATCATGGACCAGCGCGCGGCCGAAGCGCTGCGCGAAGCGGTTGCGAGCCGCGCCAACGTGCTCGTCGCGGGGGGCACCTCGACTGGAAAAACGACGCTCACCAACGCGCTCTTGGCCGAAGTCGCCAAGACGTCCGACCGCGTCGTGCTCATCGAGGACACTCGCGAGCTGCAGTGCCTCACGCCCAACCTCGTGGCGCTCCGCACTAAGGACGGCGTCGCCTCCCTCTCTGACCTCGTCCGCTCCTCGCTCCGTCTCCGTCCCGACCGCATTCCCATCGGGGAAGTGCGCGGTGCCGAAGCGTTGGACCTGCTCAAGGCCTGGGGGACCGGCCATCCCGGCGGTATCGGCACCATCCACGCCGGCAGTGCCATCGGCGCGCTCCGCCGGCTCGAGCAGCTGATCCAGGAAGCCGTCGTCACTGTGCCACGCGCGCTCGTGGCCGAGACGATCAACGTCATCACCGTTCTCGCCGGCCGCGGTTCCGACCGCCGCCTGACCGAACTCGCCCGCGTCGAGGGGCTCGACGCGTCCGGCGATTACCGCCTCGCCCCGCTCACCCCTGCAGGAGACCATATATGACCAAGCTGCGCCACCGGCTCGCGGCGACGACCGCGCTTGCCAGTTACTTCCTCTTCACCGCACCCGCTTGGGCGGCGGGCTCGAACATGCCCTGGGAAGCTCCGCTTCAGAGCATTTTGGAGTCCATCGAAGGCCCGGTTGCCAAGATCATCGCGGTGATGATCATCATCATCACCGGCCTGACGCTCGCCTTCGGCGACACGTCGGGCGGCGCTCGCAAGCTGATTCAGATCGTCTTCGGCCTGTCGATCGCCTTCGCCGCAAGCTCCTTCTTCCTCAGCTTCTTCAGCTTCGGCGGCGGAGCGCTCGTCTGATGCGCCTGCCCGACGATCAGGTTCCGGGCTTCACCGCGCCCGTCCATCGCGCGCTCGCCGAGCCGATCCTGCTCGGCGGCGCGCCTCGGGCGTTGGCGATCGCCAACGGCACGCTGGCCGCGGCGATCGGGCTGGGCCTGCGCCTCTGGCTTGCGGGCCTCGCGATCTGG